>JASLRP010000498.1 GCA_030743915.1 SAR202 cluster bacterium
TTTTTCTGTGCTGTTCATCGTAATTTTCTTGTATCCTCGTGGCATGGATGGCGGAGACGTCAAACTGGCCGGCCTGCTGGGCCTTCTGATCGGCTTTCCAGCGGTATTTGTCGCCTTTTGGGTCACGGTTGTCGTGGGAGGCGTGGTCGCTGTGTTTCTGCTGGTGGGACGGCGCAGGGGCCGAAAAGATGAGATTCCCTACGGGCCGTACATGGCGGTTGGCGCATATGTCGCGATACTGGTGGGCAGCGACATATGGAATTGGTATTCTGAGTTTGCTCTGGGGTTCGGAGGCACATCGTGATCAGAGACATGATGAACAGTTTTCGCATAGCCGTTCCCAGCCTTACGTATCCGTGGCGCAGGGATCATGAGCCTGACCTGGCTGTATTTGACAATTATGACCCTGAGACTGCCGTCTCCGGGCAACTGGCCCGGGCCGTGTTTCCTTCGCTGGCGGTGTTCAGGTTTTTGGCTTTTACCATGGGCGTGGGTCTGGAGATCATCCGAGGCTCCGAGCCGACTGTTGGGCTTGGTTTGTTGCTGGGCGCCGTGGCTGTGTTCAATATCGTCCGTGTCCTGGCCCGCCGTTTTCCAACAGATGAAACGTCAGTTTTCACGGTTGGTTTGCTGGCGATTGACCTGATCCTGAGCCTGGCGTTGGTTGTGTTCACAGACGGACTCGACAGCCCATTCTTGATCTACTCGCTTGGACCAATCCTGGTGGCGAGCCTGCTGATGAACCTCCCGTCTGCGATGTTCGCTGCGATCGCATCCAGTGTTGCGGTCATCGCAGGACACGTGGCCCCATTATTCAACTTGGGCGGTTTTCCCTGGATATTGGACGGAAACTACCTCGCGGTATCCTTGCTGTACTCGGCGGTATGTCTGCTATGCTCACAGTTGCCGTTCCTAGCCAACCTCAACTGGAGGAGAAGGTTGAACACGGCCGCAGTGTCTTCGGAGCGCAATCGCCTCCGTCGAGAGATACACGACAACGTTGCACAGACTCTCGCGTTCCTGTCATTGAAGGTCAAGAGGGCCGAGGAGAGGGCTGAGGACGATGGCGCCATTAGAGTCACTCCCCGCGACATGCGAGACATCGCCAGTTCGGTCGAGCGAGTGTATCTCACCATTAGAGATTACCTCGATGGAGTTGAAGACCATGGTCGCAATGAGCAGTTGAAGGAGAGCTTCGATTCGGCGGTGAAAGAGTGGGGCCGCGATACTGGTCTCACCGCCAACGTTTCGGTGCATGGGAGCGGGCCGGAACCTTCGCCATATGTAAAGGGCCAGATGCTCCAGATTACGAAAGAAGCGCTGGCAAATGTCGCAAAGCACGCCTTTGCTACCCGTGTGAATGCCGATTTGGATTATGATGAAGCAGGCCTCAAGATCAAGATTCGCGATGACGGCAGAGGGTTTTTGCTGTCAGGACCGTCTGGTCACGGAATGGACATCATGAGAGAACGGGCCACGTTGGCTGGTGTTTCTCTGGATGTTCAGAGCGAACCGGGCGATGGAACGTCGGTCACTGTCGAATACAAAAATTCCAAGGGACGGTAACGCCATTATGGATACCATACGCGTTGTTGTAGCGGACGATCACGACCTGTTCCGTCGAGGCCTGACAGAGGTCCTCGAAGAAGAAGACGATATAGACGTCGTTGGTCAAGCCGCCGACGGTCGAGAGGCATCAGAGCAGGCCGGAACTCACCAACCCGATGTGGTGATGATGGACCTCAACATGCCGGGGCAGGGCGGAATTGAAGCCACTGCGTACATCGGTCAGAAATGGCCGGATGTTAAAGTCCTGGTCCTCACCGTTTCTGAGGAACCCAATGACCTGTTCAGAGCGTTGGGAGTGGGTGCGCTGGGCTACGTGCTAAAGACGGCGAGTCCCAGCGAAATCGTCGATGCTCTGCGTCAGGTCTATCAGGGATGGGTGGTTGTGTCTCCTGCAATGGCTCCCAGGTTCATGGCTGATCTGAGCCAGCCAGCTCCAAAGGACGCTGTCGCCACCGAGATTGACACACAACTGACGGCCCGTGAACAGGACGTGCTAAAACTCGTCGCCAGAGGAATGTCCAACGCGGAGATCGCTGGGGACCTCATTGTGTCGGAGAACACGGTCAAAACCCATGTCAAAAACGTGCTGGGCAAACTTCAGATGAAAAACCGCGCTGAAGCCGCGGCATACGCGTCTCGCCTGGGTTTCATCGGATAGACTTTCAATCCCAAACGCCCGCCCGCCCTATCTTCAGGAGGCAGGCTGGCCGTCTCAGGCACATGGCAACGTTCGCATTTGTCTCAAACTGATATATACTTGCCCCGTTTTGACGATCAATATTTGGATTCTTTCCCGGAACTGATCATGGCGGGAGGCCAGCAAATGCCGACGAATGGTGGATTCAAGCTAATCACTGCGAGCAGGCTGATAGACGCCAAAGGCGGGCCGCCAATCGACAATGGCGCGGTCCTGGTCCAGGGGACGTCGATCCTGGCGGTTGGCCGGGCCAGCGAGGTGGCTGCTCCTGAAGGCGCCGACGTCCAGATTATGGACTATCCGGGCAAGACGGTGATGCCGGGTATGGTTGACTGTCACACCCACCACAACGGTTTCGGCGATGGACGGGCCGGTGACGAACTCGCTCTGCTGGACGATGAAATCCTGACACTGCAATCGGCGCGAAACGCCAGGTCAAGCCTGTATTCGGGCGTGACGTCCATTCGAGAGAACGGCCCCAAGAACTACACCATGTTCAGGCTCAGAGACTCAATAAACATGGGCATCACAGTCGGGCCTCGAATGGTCCTCTGCGGCAGGCCGGTGGCGATAATTGGGGGCCACATGGGCTACTTCGGGTCGGAGGTCACCGGGCCAATCGAGACCCGCGCCATGACTCGGCAGCTAATCAAAGAGGGAGCCGATTACATCAAGGTCACAGCCACTGGCGGCAGCACGCGCACGTCATTCCCTCTCAAGCCCTCCTTCACCGTCGAAGAGCTGTTGGCCATTACCGATGAGGCCCACAAGTTCGGGAAACTCACCGCGACCCACTGTGTCTCCTCTCAAGGCATCGCCAATTCCCTGGATGCAGACGTGGACATGATCATCCATTGTGTTTTCAAAGAGGGCGACGGGACCGATGTTTTCCGCCAGGATATCGCTGATCGCATTGGCGAGAAGGGCGTTTTCGTGAACCCGACCCTGCACGTCGGCAGGTCCAGCCGCTGGAAACTGGAGCACAAGCAAGAGGCTCAGGGCCTGACTCCAGAAGAAGCAACGGCACTGGAGGCCGCGTATCGTAACAACGAAGTTCGGTTGGAGGACAGCCGCAAGATGATCGAGATGGGGCTGAAGTTAATCACCGGCTCTGATTCCTCTTGGGGAGACTACCAGCTAGGCAACACCGTGTACGAGACTGAACTGTTGGTTGAGGCGGGGTACACCGCGATGCAGGGCGTTCAGTCGGTCACCAGCGAGGCCGCAAAGGCGTTGGGCCTCGATAATATCGTGGGCACGTTGGAAGCAGGAAAAGAGGCCGACATCATTATCGTTGATGGCGACCCTTCCCAGGACATCAACGCCCTGTGGAACATTGATGAAGTGTTCCTGGCGGGCGAGGATGTGGACCGAGGTTCCTTTGATTCCAATTCGACGGTGCGTCAACCGCCGGTCGTCTAAACGAATACAATCTCTCGCCCCAATTACAGGAGCAACACATGCGATCAGGGTTTAAGATACTGAAAGCCGCCAGATTGATTGACGGTTCTGGCGGCCCTGTCCAGGAGCAAGCCGCTATCCTCCTTGAGGGAGACACGATACGCCAAATCGGCACCGAGGAGACTGTTTCTGCTCCTGAGGGCGCAAATGTGGAGGAGATCGACTACGGTAACAGGACCATACTGCCCGGACTGATCGACAGCCACGTTCACCTGATCGGCATGGGCGATGGCCGGGCAGGGGACGAACTCGCGACGCTCGACGATGAAGTCTTGACCCTCCAGGCAGCCAGAAACGCAAGAGCGCATCTGTACTCTGGGGTCACGACAGTCAGAGATTGCGGGGCCAAGAATCGCACGACATTCATGCTGCGGGACGCGGTCGAAATGGGCATCACTGCGGCTCCAAGATTGCTGCTGACAGGCAGGCCAATGGCCATCGTCGGAGGGCACCTGAGCTACTTCGGGATCCAGGCCACCGGCCCAGACGAGTGCCGCCGAGCAGTCCGTCAGCTTATCAAAGAGGGCGCTGACTTTATCAAGATAACCGCGACCGGCGGCAGCAC
>JASLRP010000499.1 GCA_030743915.1 SAR202 cluster bacterium
TTGCCCTCGTTGGACTCAAATATGGTGTTGAATTCGTCTGCGATGACCTTCACAGGGTGGTCGCCGGCGTTGGCGGTCCAGGTCTGGGTCACCTGGACGGTTTTGGTAGGTTGTATGCCGCCCACGACCTTCTGACGACCAATCAGCTTGCCGTCCACCTCGAATCGAACATAAAAATCTCTCGCTACGAGGCCGTTCCCTGCATTTTGGATTGTGGCCGTGATGGTGGCCTTCTCACCGTCCTGAACGCCCGAAGGGCCGAACTCGGTGTTCGACACTTTCAGGTCCGACGATGCGACCAGCGGCAGCGCCTCAGATTTCTTGTTGTTAATCTCATTGGACTCTGCAACGTCGTTGAACTGGTCTGCCTTGGCCGAAACGACGTGCAGTCCTGGCGCGCCGACCCACGATCGGCTCACCTGAGTCGTGGCCCCTGCTGCCAGTCCATTGGCTACGAGAACATCACCAATGCTGGTTACGCCAATATTGAACCTGACCCGGAAAGCGCGATGAGTGGTCCCGCCAGAGTTCTTAACCGTGGCGGTGAAGGTCACCTTCTGGCCGTCACCGATCTGGGTCAGGTCTCGGGTGATCTGCTCGACGGTCAGGTCTGAGAACGGGACGTTATTCAGCATCTGAGATAGCTGGTTGTTGGCTTCCTTTGACTCGGAGACCTGGTTGCTGGAGTCGGCAGTTGCCCTGACGGTGGTCGTGCCGGGCGTTGTGGTCCATGCCACGCTGACCGTGGATGTCGAGCCAGCATTGAGGCCGCCCGTGACGGTCTGGGCAGAGCCGATAGCGGTTCCGCCTATATCGAAGGCAACGTTGAAGTTCCTCGCTGTCGAGGAACCATTGTTCTGGAGTGTGGCGGTGAGCGTCGCGGTCTGGCCATCCGCCGGGTTGGTGGGAGATTGCGAAATTTTGGTAACCACCAGATCAGAAGACCCGACCGTAGGCACCGTCCTCGCCAGGACGTTGTTGTTCTCCTCCGCCTCGGCAATTGCCAGCCCGACATCGGCGGTGGCTCTGACGTTGAAGCTGCCGGGCGTGGCTGTCCAGGATGGGCTGGCGACTGTGGTAGTGGCTCCGGAAGCCAGTCCGCTAGTGACAGTTGTCTGGCCCAGAATCTTGATGCCGATCACTTCGAACCTGACGGCGAAACTGCCAGTCACATCGCCTGTCCCGATGTTCTGGATCGTAGCGGTGAATCGGGCCTGCCCGCCGTCAACTATACCGCCCGTACGAGGCAGGGCGGCAGAATCGATCTCGGTAATTATGAGGTCTGCGAACTTGATCGCCGGGAAATCGGCCCTGGCAACGGTGAGGCTGTTGTTGTCCTCACGAGTTTCGAGAACCACGTCGGTGGAGTCAACGATGGCCTTCACGTTTTGAGTGAACGTCTTCGCGCTCCACGCCAGATTCACCAGAGCGGTCGAGCTTGCGCCCAGGCCGTTTACGACCTGAGTGCTGACAGTCGTGCCATCAACCTGAAGGGCGACGAAGAAGTTTCGCACCGTTGCCACCGTGCTTGTGTTGCTGACGGTGGCGGTGAAGTTGACAATCTGGCTGTGGCTGATGTTGGTTGTAGGATTCCAGGTCAGCTTGGTGACCCTAAGGTCCGGCGACAGAATCTCGCTCGTTGTTGCCGAACGCACGTTGTTTGTCTCGTCAGACTCGCTGACGGCCTTGTTCACGTCTGCTGTGACTGTGACGGTCGTGGTTGCGGTGGTCGTGGCGGCAGGTTTTGCCACCCATGTCTGGGTGACGGTCTTCGTCTGGCCGATGGCAAGGCCCGCCGAAACGATTGGTTGTCCGATGGTCTGACCATTTACGTCGAACCCTACTTGGAAGGTGGGGGCGCTGCCTCGGTCACCCTGGTTTTTGATATCCGCGGAGAACGTGACCGTCTGCCCGTCGCTGGGATTGGTGGGAGTCCAGGTCAGGTTGGTCACGGTAAGGTCGGTCGGGAACTCGCGAGGAGTTACCGCAACGGTCCCCACTACAGTCCCGCCGTCCGAAGTTATGGTTACATTGGCTGTATGGCGCACGTCTGGCTTGAGCGTTGTGGTGTCGATCTGCACTGTGATGGTGTCGGATTCCAGGGTGGTGGTTCCGTTTTTCGGGCCGACTGACGCCCACGTCGAATCGGAGGCTATGCTCCAGGTCAGCGTGCCTTCGCCGCAGTTTTTCAACTCGAAAGCGAAACCGGTTTTCGTGCCCACAACCACTTCGCCAAAGTCATGGCCTGGAGGTTCGGGAACAGTGCAAGCCTTAGGAGGGCTGGGATCAACGACGTTCACTGTCGCGCCCGTCCACTGGAGAGGGAAACGCTCTCCCAAGACGTCGCTCAATGTCACGTCTGCAAGATTGATACCGCTGGATGATCCGATGGCCCCGATGGCTGTGAATCGAATCTCGGACAGGTGGCCTGAGCCGGTTGCTCCCAGGTTTCCGGGAACGTCCTGAACGATGGCCACACGACCCGGTGAAATCTGATTTGTGAGGTCCACGGGGACAGCGGTCCCGCCGATGGTTCCGGCGGTTATCTGATCCAACCGAAGCACGGTGGAATCGAATAGCACTTCGTAGTTGGCCGCATCCAGCCCGTTGACGTTGGATGTCGTGACCTTCGCAATAAACGGCGCGCCGGCGCCGATGGCGCCGCTGACTCCGATGCCCAGGTTCGCGGTCTGATGGGCCGTCACCCGCACGTTTGTGTTCGCCCACTGGGCCGAAATCGCTTCGGCCAGGTTGTTGGCAAGCGCTCCCTGAGCGGTGTCGAACGCTATGGCGCTTGAGGTATGCTCAGCGCCGATAACCTGGAATCTCAGTTGGCCCAAGTATCCCGATCCGCTGACGGTGTTCAGCCCTGACATCTCCTGAATTACCGCGACAGTCCCTGCCTGATTGTCTATGTTAATCAGGCCGGCGGGCACATTTGTTCCGCCCACGTTGCCATCCGTCATCGCCAGGAACTTCAGCACGGATGGATTGAAGGTCACCTTGTAGTTGGCGGCGTTGAGGTTCGCGACGTTGGCGATGTCCACTCTGGCGAGAAATAGGCTGTCCACACGCACGTCTGGAGGGGCGTTGAGGGCGACTTGCGCAGTCGCGCCGATCCCTGGAATGACGGTTACTTTGGTCCCCGTCCAATCTGATGGAATGGAGTCTCCGTCGCGGTGGGTCAGTGAACTGCTGGCGTTCACAAAATCGATGGTGGTGGATGCGCCGACCGTGCTGGTAGCGTTGAAGAACAGATGCGCCAGAGGCCCGGCTCCGTAGATGATCGTGGTGGACGCAACGCTCTGCTTGATGTTGACCATACCCGGAGACAGGATATTCCAGTCGTCAACGGGGAAGGTTTTGCCGCCGATCTCACCGTCACCAACCCCGACTGGGGTCAGTGTGTCGGGGTCGTAGGAAACTATATAGTCGGCTTTGTGCAAGCCGCTGACGGTCCCAGAATCCATCGATGCGGAGAAGAGACTGCCGGCCAGGACGTTCGAAGGAGCGCTGGCGGCGACAGGCACGGCGGGCGGCAGGACAGCCTTGACCTTGACATTGTCCAGTCCCCAGCTTTCGTCAGAAATCGCCTGGAGATTGCGCCCATAAAAAGATATTTTGAGGGTATCAGAAAAATGCGGGAATGAGCGGCTGAGCCCCCTGTATATATTGTCGGTAAAAGATGTAGAGCCGTACAGGTGGCCCGTCACTTCCGGTTGGCCGGAAAAAATCGTGGAAGGGAATGTCGTTTCGAAAGTAGGGTTCGATAGGCCAGTGACACTGAACCCCCAGTAATCGGGGCCGTTGGACGTGCTGGAGCCGTCCCAGCTATCGATGACGAGCAGGTCCCAGCCCAGTTCAATTGCCCTGTGGCGAGGGAGATTCGTAAGCGTCAGGGTTACGGTGTCGTTGGTGAAGTTTCCCAGGAATTGCGATGTCGGCGCGCTGGTGGAGACCTTCAGGTTGTCCCAATTGGAGTCCGCCCCCGTCTCGAAGGAGGTGGAATAGACCAGCGTCGACGTTGCCTGCGAGCGCGGCGCGGCGCTGAGGGCGGCGTCCGTAATACCGTCGGGCGTCAGGTCGCCATCGGCGTCAATCTTTGTCGTTGCCGTTGCGACGACGTTCGTCAAACCCTCGATCACCGACGCTGCGCCCGGCCCGTCGGGGGAAGTCACTGGTCCGATTTCCGTCGCGGTGGCGATGGTGGTGATCGCTCCGAAGGCGATCACCACCATGGTCAGCAGGGCCATCCTGTATCTTGCGCTGCGACGAGACCTTACTACATTCATTCTCATGTCCTTGTTGGAATGGTCATGTTCCAGTAGCTAGTTGTCGCTTCGCTATTCCAGCCCTACGATTATTCGCTTGGCCTTGGTCAGGTCCAGAGCGTTTGTTTTGCCGTCACCATTAGCGTCACTTCCGGTGGTCAGGGCGTCCAGTCGCACGATGATGCGCTTGATCTTGGTAACGTCCAGCGCGTTTACGACCCTGTCTCCGTTGGCATCCCCGGATAGGGTATCGACCAGGGTTACTGAGTCGCCCGTCCAGTTGGACGGAATAGGAGACGCGCCTCCATCGCTCAATACTCCGTCAGACGCCGTGATGGCGCTGGAGGAGCTAGCGCTGCCGATGACTGTGAACACGATCGTCGCCAGTTGCCCGGTTCCGGTCACCGTGGTGGTGCCCGGCAGGTCCTGGGTAACCGTTACCGTGCCTGCGGGACTCTCGTTGAACAGCCCGACGGGGAACGCCGTGCTGTTGATCAGTCCGGGCAGTACGTTGACAAAGTCCAGCACTGCCGGGTTGAACTTGATCTCGTAGCTTGTCGCGTTCAGGTTTGTGACCTGATCGACATCCAGACGCACCGCCAGCGTTGACGTGGCTGTGGTAGTGCTGGTCAGCACCTCAGTGGGCGCATTGATCTTCACCTGGACCGTCCCTGTGGCGAAGGTAGATATCACGAGAACGTTGGACAGGGCGGAGAGGTTGCCGACCTCGTCGGAGACCACCATGCCGATATGGTACGTGGAGTTGGCCGCCAGGCCCTTCAGGATGAAGTCCTCGATGGAGCCGGCAGCCTTTGGAGTCGGCTCGCCCGTGGCGAGGTTCGCGGTCGCCCAATTGCTTGTTGTGAGCGCCGTGCCTTTCAGGTACCGGATGTCGTACGACCGAGCTGTTCCGGTCTTGTTGTCGTCACCGGTGGCCGTCCAGCGCACGCTGGCGCTGTTGGCGGTGGAGCTCACCTCTGCCAGGTCTGCCACCGCCGCAGGAGCGGTGTTGTCCACCTCGTCGATTCGGACGTCGTCGATGTACCACCCGTCGCCTTCGCGCTTGTAATAAGTGGAATAGCAACGTCCTTCATCGTCATCCAAAACGAACATCACCCGGACGTTCGTGAATCCGACGTAAGCTGTCAGGTCAACTTCGACCTTGGTCCACGTGCCTTGCGTCCCGCCGTAGGCGGCCAGTTCCTGCCAGGTGCCGCTCTTCCCGTAGAAGTTGGATACGTACACTCGCCCGCGATCATACTCCCACTCATGACAGGGGTTCGTGTCCGGGTAGAACGCGTACTTGTGCCAGAAGCTAAGTTGAGGTTTGTTGGCCTTGGACAGGTCTATGGTGTTGGCCAGAATCAACCTGCCATACATGTCATGTTCGTAGTTGCCCAATGGGCTGTCCGTCAGCGCGCCGCTCCCGGAATGTCCCGATCCCACAAGGGTCCAGGGACCCGGCGTCCAGTCGCTGGTCGGCGGCGCGCCGCCAGCTTCGAAATCGTTAAACAGAGGGTATGTCAGAGGCGCGTGACTCGTCTCTGCTATCGACACATCGTCGATGTACCAACCGTCCGAGACGCCAGACCCGTCCGACACGAGACGGAATCTGATCCTCACGTCCGAACTGCCGCCGTACGCTGTCAGGTCCAGGCGCACCTTTGCCCACGTCGCTGATCCGCCCGTGATCGAGTATTCGCGGGTCCAGTTTGCGCCGCCGTTGGTCGAGACCTCAATGTAGCCGTAGTCGCTGTTCTCCTGGAGAGAGTACCTGTGCCAGAATTCCAGCACCGGAATCACTGCCGTCGCGAGATTTATCGTCAGCTTCAACGAGGTGTCGGCATTCGTGCCGTAGTTCCCACTGGGGCTGTCAGTCCACGACGTCGAGGTGGAGTGAGACGCTGTCTTGGTCTGACCCCACGGACTGTCGAACAGCCACGGAGCAAGCCCCGACTCCATGTCGTCGGTGAACGGGTACGCGGCGGCAACCGCGTTGTTGGCGATGCGCACGTCGTCAATGTACCAACCGTCGCTCACATTCGCTGCGTCAGCAAGTAGCCGGAAACGCAAACCGATGACCGCGCCACGATAGGCGTTCAGGTTGACGCTTTCCTGGTTCCACGATTCCGTGCCGCTGATTGTCAAAAGTTTGGTCCAGGTTTTGCCACCATCCGTCGATACCTCTACGTACCCGTAGTCCTGGGCCTGCCGTAGTTGCAGTTTCTGCCAGAATGTCAGGACCGGTGAGGCTGACCCCGCCAGAGAGACGAAGGTCGTCAGCGACGTGTTGGCGTTGTTGGCGTAAGAGCCCAACGGACTGTCGGTCCATGAGGTGTTTCCGCTGTACGAGCTGCTGGTCACCTGTCCCCAGGGCGCGCCCCACTCCCAGTTGCCTGTTCCGCCCTCCATAGAGTCGAAGAACGGGAAGGCGACCTGAGGCACCTTGTACACAGCCTCAACTACGTTGCTTCCCAGAGAGTACCGGCCCAGGTTGTCCACTACATACACTCGATAGCGGTAACGATCCGGTTGAAGGACCGTATAGATGTCTGTGAGCGTGGTCGATGCCACGCCGGTGAGAGTCGCCACCAGGGCGCTTGAGAGGGTCGGGTTTGCGTTCTTGGCCCTGTACACCTCATAGCGGTTGAATCCCGCGTCGGCGTTCTGGCTCCACGCAAGGTCCGCATCGTGCATCGTTACGCCGGTCGGAGTGTTCAATGTAATGTCGGTGGGCGCTTCTTGTAACCGGATGTCGTCGATATGCCATCCGTCGCCTTCGCGTTTGTAATAGGTGGTATAGCAACGTCCTTCATCGTCATCCAGAACGAACATCACTCGCACATCGGTGAACCCGGCGAAGGTCGTCAGGTCTATTTGGACTTGTGTCCAGCTAGATTGAGTCCCGCCATAGGCGCCCACTTCTTGCCACGTGCCGCTCTTGCCGAAGAAGCTCGAAACATACACTCTGGCGCGGTCTTGCTCCCACTCATGGCAGGGGTTCGTGTCCGCGTAGAACGCATACTTGTGCCAGAAGCTCAGCTGCGGATGCGTCGCCCCGGACAGATCAATGGTGTTGGCAAGGATGGCCCTGCCGTATATGTCTTCTCCGTAGTTGCCCAAGGGGCTGTCCGTCAGCCCAAAGCTCCCTGAATGGGCGTCGCCAACGGTCTCCCAGGGCCCTGTAATCCAGTTGTCTGTTGAAGATCCAAAAGTTTCCAAGAATGGATATGTTACGGCTTTCCCCTTGGTCTCGTTTATGGAGATGTCATCGACGTACCAGCCGTCGGACACGCCGGACCCGTCGGATATGAGGCGGAACCTGATCCTGACGTCCGCGTTGCCTGCGTACGCCGTAAGGTCAACCAGTTCGTTGACCCATGTGGCGGAGGCCCCCGTCACAAAGTACTCGCGCGTCCAGCTTGTGCCGCTGTTGATGGACACCTCGACGTAGCCGAAGTCGCTGTTCTCCTGCAGCGAGTAACGCTGCCAGAAATCCAGCACTGGCATCTGCGTGCCCGAAAGATTGATTGTCAGTTTCAGCGAAGTGTCGGCGTTCGTGGCGTAGTTCCCACTGGGGCTGTCCGTCCACGATGTCGTGGTAGAGTGATACGCCGTATTGGTCTGTCCCCACGGACTGTCGAACAGCCACGGAACAAGCCCCGACTCCATGTCGTCGGTAAACGGATACGCGGCGGCAACTGCGTTGTCAGCTATGCGCACATCGTCAATGTACCAACCGTCGCTCACCTCCGATGCATCGGCCAGTAACCGGAAACGCAAACCGATAACCGCGCCGCGGTAGGCGTTCAGGTTCACGCTTTCCTGGTTCCAGTCCTCCGTGCCGGTGATGGTCACCAGCTTGGTCCACGTCTTGCCTCCATCCGCCGATACTTCTACGTATCCGAAGTCCTGGGCCTGTCGCAGCTGCTGTTTCTGCCAGAAGGTCAGAACCGGCGAAGCTGAGCCAGCCAGGGAGACGAAGGTTGTCAGCGACGTGTTGGCGTTGTTGTCGTAAGAGCCCAGCGGACTATCGGTCCATGATGTGGTCGTGCTGTGAGAACTGCTGGTCACCTGACCCCAGGGCGCTCCCCACTCCCAATTGCTTGTGCCGCCCTCCATCGAATCGAAGAACGGGAAGGAAACTTGAGGCACCGTGTACACAGCCTCAACCACATTGCTCCCCAGAGAGTACCGGCCCAGATTGTCCACTACGTAAATTCGATAGCGATAACGGTCCGGTTGAAGGACCGTATAGATGTCTGTGAGCGTTGTCGATGCTGCGCTGGTGATCGTCGCCACCAGTGTGCTTGACCGCGTCGGATCGGCGTTCTTGGCCCTGTATACCTCGTAGCGGTTGAATCCTGCGTCGGCGTTCTGGCTCCACGCAAGGTCCGCATCGTGCATCGTTACGCCAGTCGGCGTGTTCAACGTAACGTCTGCCGGTGCTTCTTGTATCAGGATATCGTCGATATGCCACCCGTCGGCTTCGCGCCTGTAGTATGTGGAATAGCACCGTCCGTCATCGTCATCCAGAACGAACATCACACGGACGTCAGAGAACTCCGCGAAGGCTGACAGGTCGATCTGCACCTGCGTCCAGCTAGCCTGGTTCCCGCTATAGGCGGCCACTTCCGTCCAGGTGCCGCTCTGCCCGAAGAATCCGGAAACGTACACCCTCGCGCGGTCTGCCTCCACCTCGTGGCAGGGGTTAGTGTCCGGGTAGAGTGTGTATTTGTGCCAGAAGCTTAGCTGTGGATGCGTGGCGCCAGACAGGTCAATGGTGTTCTTGAGGATGACTCTGCCGTATATGTCGTCAACGTAATTGCCCAGAGGGCTATCCGTCAGCGCAAAACCGCCGCCATGACCTGGACTGACCCGTCCCCAGGAGCCTCTCACCCAGTTGTTGGTAGACGTTGAGAAATCTTCGCTGAACGGGTAGGGAAGTCGTCCGGCCGCCGTCTCGTGTATCGAGACATCGTCGATGTACCAACCATCGGAAACGCCGGAACCGTCCGTCGTAAGACGGAACCTGATCCTAACATCTGCGTTGCCTGCATACGCCGTCAGATCAACCAGTTCGTTGACCCATGTGGCGGAGGCCCCTGTCACAAAGTACTCGCGTGTCCAGCTTGAGCCGCTGTTGTTAGACACTTCGACGAAACCATAGTCACTGTTCTCCTGGAACGAGTACCGTTGCCAGAATTCCAAAACTGGCATCTTCGTTCCCGAAAGATTGATCGCCATGGAGAGAGAAGAGTCGGCATTCACGGCGTAGTTGGTCCCAGGGCTGTCCGTCCAGGACGTCGACGTGCTGTACGAAACGGCAGTTGTCCGCGCCCAGGAGCCGCTTGATGTCCAGGCCTTTATCCCGGACTCCATGTCGTCGCTATAAAGGGAAGGGCACCGCGCCAACTATGTTGGTCTTGGCGCTGCCTTCATTACTGCCAGTGCGCACGCCATGCGTGTTGAGAACGAATACCTTGTAGTAGAAAGTCGTGTTCTGGGGCAGGCCTGCGTTTGTGTATGCCTTGGTTGACTTGTCGGATATCGAAGCGACGAGGTCGCTGGCCGATGTGACTCCCGCCGAGGTTGCGCGTCGAATCTCGTACGCCACGAATCCGACCTCGCTGCTCTCTGTCCATGCGAGTTTTATCTGGTCGTGATTGGGCGCGGCCTGAGCGGCTGGAGCGCTCAGGGTGACCGCAGCCGGAGCGTCGGAAATGCTCACGTCGTCGATGACCCAACCATCAGCCACACCTGAGCCGTCAGTGGTCAACCGGTATCGGACTTGCACTCCGGTCGTTGTTCCGCTGGTCGTGGTCAGGTCAAGCTGTACGCGTGACCATGAACTGGTGTTGTTGCTTGAAGTGTAGGCGGCCAGTTGCTTCCACGTGGCCCCTTTGTCATGCGACCATTCCGCGCGGGCGGTGTCGCCTGTGCCGAGGGCCAGCTTGTGCCAGAAAACCAGACGGCCCTTGCCGGTGTATGGAAGCGAGTCTGAAAGCGCCAACGACACGTTTACGTTGTTGTCGTAATTTCCTCCCGGACTATCCTCCCAGACGTTGACCGCGCTGTGCGCGTTGGTGACCGCCACACGGGTCCAGGCAGTGCTGGGCTGAGCAGTCCAGGCGTTGCCCGAGGATTCCATATCGTCGGAGAAGGGATACACCAGCCCTGCCAGAGTTGTGCCGCTGACCTCGTTGCTGGCAGTGTGCACGCCCGAGGTGTTGACGACATATACCTTGTAGTAGAACTTGGTCTTGGAGGTGAGACCGGTGTCTGTGGTAGTGGTTGCGCTCTTGGTGGTTATCGTAGTCACCAGCGTGTCATTTGCGGTGACGCTTGAAGACAGGCTTCGGAAAACCTTGTATGAGGCGAAGTCGCTGTCGGTGTTGGCCTGCCAACTGAGTTTCAGAGAAGACTTGGTCGCAGGGACCACGGTCGAGACTATGGTTAGCGTTGACGATTCGGCAATGGCGATGTCATCCAGATACCACCCGTCTTTGACGACGCTGGCATCGGTGACCATCCTGAAACGAACGAGGACCGAAGACTGACCAGCGTATGCGGCCAGGCTCAACTGTTCGAGAATCCAGGGTTCGCCGGGGATAGATGTTAGGGCCCCATTTGTCGGCTGCATCTTCTGCGACTTTCGCGGACGCGGCGCTTGCCGCGGGACTGGTAACCGAACCGGAGTAGGTCGCGAGGGCAGTCCAGGGGCCGCTGGCGCCCGATGTGGATACCTCGACCTTGGCGAAGTCGAATCCCGGCTCAAGGTCGTAATGGTGCCAGAATTTCAACGTGCTAGATGTGCTGGCGCTGGAGAGATCAATGGGAGAGGCGAGGGTGAGGGATGAGTCAACACTGTTGCCGTAGAAATCCGACGGGCTGTCGGTCCACGATGTGTTGGCGCTGTGAGAGTCGTCCGTAGTGCGGTCCCACGGAGAGTCAGCCGTCCAGAAACCCGCAGACAGGTTCTCCACATCATCCGTGAATGGATAGCTGATATGAGAGCTAGCAGACAACGCCGCACGCACAGTTGGGCCATCTTGTAAAAGAGGCTTAGATGCGGCGCTTTCGGCGCTTGATCCAATCAGCATCGTCGATGCCAGAATAACGATTACCACTAGAGTATTGGTAAATCTCGGACCGGCCCACATAGGTGCCCCCTCGCATAATTCTCCGGCGTAATAGCGCGGACGCTACGTCACACACGTCACATTCAAGATTCTCGATCGTGAGAATCGCCGTTCAACGGATTCAAGTTGCTGTTGCGCAATTCATGTTCCGAATGACTGACATGCTTCGTTGTCAGGCGTCGCTCACCACCCAGCGAACGCAACGAAACCATCAATTTTGCCCGATGTTCTTTTCCAAGCTCGACCACCAGGCTCGATTGATGCCACAGTAGAGAACCACGTAGGCGTTACTCAAGCGTTACAAACCGACGTCCGATCGCTGTGGGAGTGCGTGGCACGCAAGCAGATTACAGAGCACGGGTCTCCAAACCGAATCAGGTCAGTTGGCTGATGGCTGCAACGGAACCTCTGCTATTGAACGGTTACTTTGCCAGCCCGTGTGAGATTCTCAGAACCGACCACGCCTACTTCTTGCAACGTCCGAATCTCATCGGCAGAGTATCCAAATTCCTGCAGGACTTCCTCGTTTTGTTCTCCGACCGTGGGAGGCGCCTTGCGCAGCGTGGCAGGCGTGTCCGACAGTTTCACCGGGAAGCCCGTCAACTTGACGCGGCCATAGGCCGGATGCTCTGCCTCAACGACCATGTCGTTGTGGACGACCTGCGGGTTCTGGAATAGTTCGTTCAGCTCCAACACGGAACCGGGCGGCAGGCCGCTTTCAGAAAACCTTTGCTCGACTTCATCCCGTGTGAACTTCTTGAAAGCGCTTCGGATGACCGGCTCGATGATCCAGGCGTCATCATCCCTCATGTCCACGCCTTTGTAGCGCGGGTCCTCTGCCAGTGAGGGTTCGATCTCCAGGGCTTTGCTCACGCGGCCCAGACCGTCATCGACAAGCCCGCCCATCAGGGCGAAGTGTTTGCCGTCTTTGCATTCGTAAACCGAGTACAGCGGGCCGCTGCCTGCATGGCCTCCGCCGTGGGGCGGCCTGGGGAACTCAGTTCCGAGGGTAAGCACGGCGGCGTTTTCCTGGAGGTGGCTGACAATGGCCGTATTCAGCAGGCTGGATTCCACGACCTGACCTTGGTTCGTCTTTTCTCGGGCCGCCAGAGCCACGATGATGCCCTGGGCGAACAACATTGCGCCAAGATAGTCTGCTATCCAGGTGCCGGTGGCGGTGGGGGGGCCGTCCCGCTCTCCGGTCATCGCCATGAGTCCGCCCATCGCCTGCGCCAGCAGGTCCTGGCCAATCCGATCTCTGTAAGGCCCCGTCTGTCCGTATCCGGAAGCGACTGCCCATATCAGCCTCGGATTGATCTCTTTGAGCTTGTCGTATCCGAAACCCAGCCTCTCCATGACGCCGGGGCGAAAGTTGCTGGCGACGATATCGGAGTCCTTAACCATCCTGTAGATGATCTGTTTGGCTTCAGGCTTCCGAACGTCGAGTGTCAGGCTTCTCTTGTTCCGATTGTTGGCCATGAAGAACAGACTCTCGCCGTGGACCTGCGGGACCTGCTTGCGGCCAATCTCGCCCACGTCCATTCGTTCGACCTTGATCACATCAGCGCCGAAATCTGCCAGCACCTGAGTGCCTGAGGGGCCCTGCTCAAGCTGGGTGAAATCGATCATGCGGATGCCTTCGTAGGGTAGTGTCATTCTATGCTCCCATATGCGGGTTTTGTGAACTCAAGGTCGCGATACAGTTGGCGTCAGTAACCTGGGAACCAGTATCCACGGATGATGTTTCTGGCGAGGACAAAGCGGTGTATTTCGTTGGGGCCGTCAACGATGCGGTCAACTCTTGCGCCCCGGAATATGTGCTCCATGGGCAGCTCTTTTGACACGCCAAGAGACCCGTGTATCTGCATGGCGCTGTCGGACACTTTCTCAAGCATTTCAGAGCCAACGATCTTCAGCATGGATATTTCCGGCCTCGCGTCCAGATTCTGGTCGAGTTTCCATGCGGCGTGGTAGGTGATCCAGCGCAGGCTCTCGATGGCAATAGCCGAATCTGCGATCATCCACTGCACCGCCTGCCTGTCTGCCAGCGGTTTGCCGAAGGTTTCCCGACTCAGGGCATGGTCGCGCGCAAGTTTGAGGCATTTCTCCGCCAGGGCGACGCAGCGAGCGCCGAAGCCGAGCCTGATCCCGCCCAGCGATCCCTGGAGGTTGGTCCAACCCTCGCCTGCCGTTCCCAAGACGTTGCGGGCTGGAATCTCCACGTCGGTCAACGATACCTCGCAGGGTGATTCGGTTCTGGAGCCTGATGGCATGGCGATCACGGGGATTTGACGCTCCACGACGAATCCCGGTGTGTCACAGTCCACCAAAAAACTTGTGATGCCATCTCTACCCGTGCTTCCTCTTAATCGGGCGTACAGCAACATGAAATCGGCATTTTCGGCCCCTGAGATGAATATCTTGCGGCCATTGACGATATACTTCCCATCCTCGGCGACTGCGTAGGACGCCATCATCGAAGGATCTGTCCCTGATACGGGTTCAGTGACACCAAAAGAAGCCGATTTGTCTCCCCAGAGAGCGGGCAGCAGATATCGCTCTTTTTGCTCATCGTTACAGAGGTAGAGAGCCTCTGTGATGGGCCGCCCGAATACGGTGTGCCCCACCAGGGTCGCGAATATCTCCTCCTGAACAGCGGTCTTGCCGACCCAGCCTATGTCTGCCGGGCCGCCGTACTCCTCGGGTACGAACAGGCCCCACAGTCCGGCGTCTTTGACCTTCTGCACAAGTTCGGCGTGCTTTTCGGCAGTCAGGTTGTATTCCTCGAAGCCGTACTCCTGCTCCAGCGGCAGCAGTTCGCGCTCGACGAACTGCCTCACCGCGTCTCGTATCATGAGGACATCTTCGGGCAGGCTGAAATCCATGATTGCCTCCAGCGCCATTAAGTGGCATCGCGATTGCGATCGAAAATGCGCGGCTAACGATTGTGATAAACGGCCTTGCGTTTCTCCAGCCACGCCTGGCGTGACTCCTGGGCGTCTTCAGAGTCGCGCATACGGGCGGCGATTCCGTCCCACTGGTATTGCCAGGCTGACGGAGGATGGTCTATTGGAAGGTCGAGGCTGCGCACGGCGACTTCCTTTGCGGTCTGGACGCCTATCGGCGGGTTCTCGCACAGGAGTTGCGCGTAGCGTTCCGCTGTTTCAAGGAGCTTGTCGGCTGGCACAACCTCGTTGACGTAGCCGATGCTTTGCATGTACGCGGAGGTCATGAACTGCCCGCTGAGAAGCATCCACATCGCCACTTTATAGGGGAGTTGTCGGGTGATGCGATGGATTCCTCCTCCGCCTGGAAATCCGCCTACGTTGCGTATTTCCGGCACGCCGAACTGGGCGTTTTCGGAAGCGATGACCACGTCGCAATGGAAGGTGATCTCCATGCCGCCGCCGACAGCAAAGCCATCCACCGCAGCGATCATCGGCTTCCATATCTCGGTCGGCAGCGATCCCACTGGGCCAGCCTTGTAGGGGTTGGATGTCCAATTCTGCGCCCAGGGCATTGGCTCGTCCGGATTCTCGCTCCTCCACTTCAGGTCGTTTCCGGCGCAGAAGGCCCTGTCGCCCGCGCCTGAAAGGATCACAACCCACGCGTCCGGGTCCTCTCTGAAGTTGATCAACGCGTCCCACAACTCAAGCTGCATCGGCGGATTGATGGCGTTGAGCCTGGCTGGGCGATCGAGGGTGAGATGCGCTATGTGGTCTTTCAATTCGTACTTGATGAATTCGTACGCCATGACTTCTCCTGGTTGTTCACAGGTGTTCGGGTGATCGGCATCAGAAAATCCTGCAGCGCTGGTCCGCTCCTGGTGTGGTTTATTCGCCTCTCGGCGATACTATTTACTCAGACGTCTCGTCGGTAAGGGAGAATCCAAAACCGGATCAAGCGTCTGTTTGATTGGAGGGCAGGCTTATGGTCGCCTGTCCAAGGGTCGCTCTGACGCCGTCCTGGTTCTCAGCCCACACGTTGAGGTCCACGAGGTTTTCCTGGCCTTCCCGACGTGTGCCGGTTACCACCGCTTTGGATGTAAGCACGTCGCCAGGGACGCTGTATCGACGGTACTGAACGGAGACTTTCTTCAGGAATCCGTTGGGCGCGTACCAGTCGCTGAGCATGCTGACGATGTATCCCAAACTCAGGGCGCCCTGTCCAACCACATCGGGCAGGTCACGACCCATCATCAACTGGTAGTCGTAGTGGATGTCTGAGAGGTCGTTGCTGGCCTGGGCCCAGCGGACGAATCGCTTCTGAGTTTGCAATCGGCTGACAGGGGCAAGTTCCATGCCTTCGGTTGCGTCTTCGAAGTACACAGGTGTGTTCCAGTGTTCTTCGCGTTCCGACATTGAGGTCAGGGAACTCATATCCGGCGCTGGAGGCGTATGCGCAAGAGCCGGAGAGTCGGCTTGCTGTCGGTCTCCATTCACAGGCCCCTCGTACTTTACGGATGTCCATCGGCAGATTGACACGATGTCGTCGCGTTGGTTTCGATAGGTCTTGTCGTACCTCACGAAAAGCATCCGCCCGGTGCTGGCCTGCCCCACCTTCTCAAACAGGTCGCTTATCGTGGTCGTGGCCACGATGACATCGCCTGGACGCACCGGCCTGAAGACTTCGGTCTCGTCGCCGGCGCTGAAACCGTGTATGAAGGGTACCTCTATGGGCGGGGGACCCGAGAGGTATCCCTGATTGTTGTCGTCATCCAGCACGTAGAACGGGGTGAAACGATCCACGAAGGTGGGAGGCGCGATTATCCCTCCCCACCGAGTGCCGCGAGCGTAGTCCTCGTCCAGCCACAGAGGGTTGTAATCGCCCACTGAGGTCGCAAACTTGCGGATATCCTCAACGTGAACCTCGCCCCCCACGTGGGGAGCGCCTTGCCAGGTTCCCACCAGCGCTCTCATATCGTCGGTGATTATTGAATCTGCCATATCAGACCTGTCTCCTTTTGCAGGTGTCTGGAGAATTAGTAACCTCGTGGGGCCGGAAATTAGTCCGAGGCGGCCACTGGCCCGGCGGCTTTGTGCAGCACCACTCCCTGTTTCGCCAGCTCGGTTCGGACCTCGCTTATGTCCACGTCTCGCACTTTCACCCCGGCGCGGATCGAAACAACCGCCGCCGCGCCTGCCGCCTGACCCATCACCCAGCACTGGGGCACGAGCCGCAAGAATGTGTGCGTCGCGGCATCGCAGGAAAGATTGCGCCCTGCGGCCAGGAGGTTCTCGACGCCAACCGGGACAAGGGCGCCGAAAGGTATGGAGACGTTCGGGTTTCGCGGGTTGGGTGGCGGGGAGATGCCGATCTCGTCGTCGTGCAGCGTGCCGGTGGTCCAGTCCTGGCGAGTTACGGTCTTTGTGCCAGTCATTCGTCTGCTGTGCCGGGTCCCCATCTGGGGGGCGGTCGAGGTGATCCAGGCATTCTCGAAGCCGGGCACATTTTCTTTGTAGAATTCGAGCACTATCAGCATGAGACGGCGCGACTCGACCTCAACCGCCGTCAGGTCCTCCACGTCGGTGGCGCTGTACCCGGACAACCTTGGCCCCATGAAGAGCGCCAGGTCGTTGCGGGGCATGGCGTGAGGCACAGCGTCAGGAGCGATGCCCTGCGCTCTCATTTTTGCAGTAATGACGGCAAACTCTTCGGGATTGTCACGGCGGAAGTCGAAGTACTTCGCCAGGTCAACATCGCCAAGCAGGAACGCGACGTTTATCTTGTGATGAATGTCGTCTCCCTGGATGTCTGCCTCGAAAGGGGCGCCAGCCAGAGCGAAAATATCGCCATCGCCGGTTGTGTCGATCACCACGTCGGCGAGGATCGCCTGACGGCCCGACTTGCTCTCGAAGATCACGCCCTTGATCTCGTTGCCTTCCTGAATGGGCGCAACCGCCCAGGCGTGCAATACCATGTTCACGCCCCGCTCTTC
>JASLRP010000500.1 GCA_030743915.1 SAR202 cluster bacterium
GTGGACGATGATGATCGGGTGATCGTCGCAGACAGAGAAGCCCATCGAATCCAGGTGTTCGACACGGATGGCAACGTAACCGACGTTTGGAATAACATCCATCTGCCTAACGGCATGACCCTTGGCCCTGATGGGAACATCTACGTCGGAGAGCTTCCCGGCATGACCGCCGAAGACCCGACGCCTCCAGGCATGGGACATCGCATCAGCATACTCAGTCCGAAGGGCGAGCTTCTGGCCCGCTTCGGCGATCCGGAGGAGGGCACGGAGCCGGGATACTTCATCGCTCCCCACGGCATGGGCGTGGACTCCAAGGGGAACATCTACGTCGGAGAGGTGTCCTTCACGATTCGCGGCGGAGCAATGGACCCGCCCACAGAGCTTCGCAGCTTCAGCAAGCTAATAAAGCAGAGCTAACGCATTTTCGCTCTCGAAATCAAAGCGCCCGACCATCACCAGTCGGGCGCTTTAAGTGTGCAGTTGTTCTGCCGAAGCGATGAACAGTCCAGCGCCGTTGTCCAGATTCGAAAACCTACGACTTCAACTGGTATGGGTCGGCTCTGCGGCCTCCTTCGGGAAGTCCGAGGGGCAGGTGGACGTTCAGCAGGTAGGGGCGATTCTCCCTCTGCACGATGTCCAGGCCGTTGGCGATGGACTCGGCGACTGTCGATTCGTCGGTGACAATTGACGCCTCTACGCCGAAGCCCTCTGCGATCTTCGCAGGGTCCATGCCGTCCAGCACGACGCCCGAGTACTCGCCAGTCTCTTTCATGTTGGCGTTGGCCCCACCGAAGGCGTTGGCGACAATTCCGTATGCCCCGTTGTTGGGCACGACGTACAGCAACGGAATCCGATGATGAACGGCTGTCCACATGCCGGAGTCTGCGTAATACACTGACCCGTCGCCCACCAGCCCCACGACCGGAGTGTCGGGCGCTCCCAACTTCGCGCCGATGGCTCCACCGACGCCGTAGCCTTCAGAACCTCCTGCGGCGCGGATATAGACATTGTTTCCGGGGTCGCCGTCTCCTCCGTGGGTGTCCTGGGGCACGGCGAACTGCTCGGTGGTGACGATACCGCCCCCGATGCGCTCAAGCTCGGAGTCCAGGGCGCTGATTAGCTGCCACGGGCGCACTTTGCCCGATTCCGCAGGCGCAGACTGCAACGCGGCCCTGCGTGTCGAACGCAGAGCGTTGGCCTGCTCTCGCATCCTTTCGCGGCGTTCATCGTAGCGTTCCGGGGTGGTCTCGCTCTGGGACAGTTCTAACAGTCGTTCAGCGGACCGGCGTTCGTCGGCCAGTATCGCCAGGTCCAGGCCGGGCATGTTTTTCAAATTATCGACGTCTGAGCCTATGGCGATGGTCTTGTTTGCGTTGGCGAAGGGGGCAAAGTCTGATGCCAACCCCGCGCCGCCGTGCCGCGCTCCGATAGAGACGACCAGGTCAGGATTGATGGCCGCCGCCGCCATGTCGATGCGTCCGGCGTGTTGAGGGTGTTTGATAGGAACGCTTCTCATATCACCGAAACCGGAGGCCACCGCCGCGCCAAACCTCTCAGCAATCGCGGTGACTGCCGCCTCGGCGCCACTCTTCCACACTCCATCTCCGACGTAGATGAGCGGGCGTTCGGCCTCGTGTAGGGCCATCGCAACCTGCTCAAGGTCCGAGTCCGAGGGATAGCCGGCGCGGAACTCGTGATGACCGCCTTCCAGGATGTTTGTCGAAATCTGCTGGTCACCCAACAGCCTGTCATACACGGCGATATGCACGGGGCCAACTGGAGGGGTTTTGGCGACTCGGATGGCGCGGTCTAACGCCGCCGGAAGGCCCTCGGGCTCGATGACCGTCCAGTTGGCCTTGGTGACCGGAGCGGCGATGGATGTGGGGCCGAAGTTGTGGCTCAGGTCCAGGCTGACTATATCTCCGAAACTGCCAGTGTCTCCGGCGAAGGTTATAACCACCACGGGCAGGCTGCCTGCCCAGATGTTGATCAGCTGACCCATCGCCTGGGCAAGGCCCGCGCCCAGGTGAACGACCATCACAGCCACTTCGGTATCGATCTGGGTGTAACCTCCAGCCATCGCTGTGACGCTACCCTCGTGCAGGGCCAGAATGCCGTTGATGTCATTGTGAGAGGCGAGAGTGTCGAAGAATCGGGCCTCTCTGGAGCCGGAGTTGTAGAAGACGTACTTGACACCGGACGCGGCAAGCTGTTCCACCATGATCTGAGACGGGTTTGCGGTTATGGGCCTGGACTGCATAAGATGTTTTCTCCTTGGCGCTTCGTTATCAAGTGATGGGCGCGGGTATTTTACCGCGCTTGTGCAAAACAAGAGACATTGTCGATTATGTTGGATTCTTCTTAGCGACTACGGTGATAGATGATCTATCACCTAGCATGAGGATTGACTGGATGATATGGCTTGAGTCTCACTGAACGCAAGGTTCGAGAATTTCGATGGCCTTGGCGCTTGAGTCAATCCTGCCCCGGCAGCCTATTGGAATCGGTGACATATGAGAAAAATGACCGAAGTCATTAGTTTTCAGAATTGGAAAATCATACTCCCCCAGAACCTCTGTCACCAGGTGTTTCAAGGGTTTATTCCAATGCGGATTCTTGGCATCGACACACTCGTAGAATTTTCCAAGCAGTAGACCGGCTATCTGATCGAATGCGCCTGCCAGTTTCAGATGCGTCAAATCTACATCGATCAACTTCGGGGGGTTCGAGATGTCCTCAAGAAACAGTATCTTGCCCTCCCAGTCGGGTTCCCAGGGAGTGCCTATCAGATTTCTGAGATCCTGTAGACAACCTCCGACGAATGCGCCCTCTGCTGAACCGCCTCTCCAACTCTCGCGAGGGTCGGAAGGTTCTATTTCCATTGGCGCAACCGGACTCTGAAGAACCTTGTCGAAATGCTCCAGATCATACTCATCGAACCACTCCCAATCAGGATCGAATGACGCTGCATGAAATCCGTAGAAGGTGACCAGATGGGACATCTGGGCGATTGGGTTGAGAAGAACCGTGGGGTTACTGTATCCCATGATGATCTTCGGGTTGGCTCGGATCAGCTCAAAGTCCATCAGCTCCAGTATCTGGTGGGCATTCGAGCCACCCATTGCGGTCATGATTAATGTGACTTCGTTATTCGTAATCAGGCTCTTGAAGTCTTCCCACCGCTCTTGGGGAGTGCCAGCCGTGTAGTAGCTGCTCTTGGTCAGCGTGGCGCCTTCGATGACCTTGAAACCCATTTCTTTGAGACGCGATATTCCTGCCTCGACCCACTGAGTGACAGGTGGTTCAATCGGGTCTGATGCTGTGAAGACGCCGATTGTGTCGCCGGGTTTCAATCGGTCGGGCACGATCATGTCCATAACTTCCAGATGCGCATGTAATCTTTCGGTCCCTGGTGCGTCTTAAACTATCAGGTGATAGATGAGAAACATCGTAATCGCGGCTAAGTGATCAATCGGACCGATAACGTCTCTTGATCATGCGCTAGGTTATCTTTGAGGGCCGGATATTTCAAGTTTTGTTCGACTGTGGGACTACCGAGATAACAAGCTTTCGATATCGTGATCGGCCAGGATTGCGTCGATCCGTTCCATCGAGGCGTTCAGGTACGCGACGCCCCGTGGGTCGGACATATCCAGATACGCGCCTGACAACACCCAAAGCTCGATGAAATAGAAGAAAGACAATCTGCAATCGTCAAAGAACGTGTCGAAATCGTAGCCGTCTATGCCCTGTCCGATCAAAGCCTGATGGTACTCGTTTAGCAGGCTGGCCTCAAGCTCTCTGCGCTGGTCAGCGCTCAGTGACGCCGCGAAGAAGTAGGAAATGTCATAGGCCGGGCAGGCGGCTCTGCCGAATTGCCAGTCGAACACTGCCAGGCCTGGAGCGTCAGGCTCAGAATCGAAAAATACGTTGTCGTATCGAAAATCACCGTGAGTAAGGGTCTGGGGCCGTTGGGCAAGGATATTGATGGCGCTGCCGAGTTTGTCGCACAGCAGTTCCCCAACCCTCATGACAGAATCAGGCAGCAGCGCCCCGATGTTCTCGACGCACGGCCCCCAGGCGTTCTTGAAGTCCTGCTGGCGTTGACGCCCGTCCTCGGAGCCATCGAGGCGGCGCAGGCCAGGGTCGTTCCACCAGGTTGCGTGCATCCGGGCCAGTTGGCCCACAGCCAGCAGGGCGTCATCGAGCGATCCTCCGTTCAGGTCGTCGCCGTGCCGGAGGTTGGATAGATCCTCAAGGAGCAGAACGTGATGGCCCGAGTTCAGGTCCATGGAACCGAAGTAGGCCACAGGCGTTCTGATACCGGCGATGTCGGCCCAATTTGTGTAGAAATCGACCTCACGCCGGTAGTGGTCGGACATCGCTATTCTGCCCGTAGGATCAAGAGAGGAGAACTTTGCGATCAGGCTCGCAGGCGCCTCGAGTTCGACTCCATCGTATTCAATGGTGACACGAACACACTCACCCATCCATCCAGAGCCTGCTCCAACACTTTCGATCTCGATGCTGGTCACCGAAACGTTGTGTATTGCGCCCGTCGAGCGCAGGGCGTCAGTTAGCCAGTGTGAAGTCAAATCTTGTGGCCTGTGGGGGATCGAGAGAGAGGACATGCCTGAGGCCATTATCGGGACGGAAGTTCGCCAGCTTCTTTGTTCAACAGCTGCCGAGTGAAGGTCAGGAATCGATGCACATCCTCGAAGTTGGAGGCGATGCCCAGCGAGATGCGCACGGCTCCGGCGGTCTTGCCGTCGGAGCGTTCGATGATGTCGTTGAACTGCTCGTGGGTCATGCGCTCGTTGCCGACGAACGCCTTGTCCATGTCCTCCCTGGTAAGGCCGTGGGCCGCCTCCCCGGCGCCCGGATTACAGAAGCATCCGGTTCGCAGCGAGATGTTGGCCTGATTCGCAAGATGCTCTATCTGTTGATGGCCAATGAGTTTCCCGGTGGTGTCGTAGAAGTTGACCGTGACGGTGCCGCCGCGCATGTTCAGGTCAGTGGGGCCGAAGATGCTGACCAGCGGCATTCCGCTGTCGTGACGCATCTCCGCCAGGTTATCGATCAGCCATCCGGTGAGGTTCTCAACCCGCTGGTGTATCGAGTCGATGCCCACAGACTCAATGTGCCGCAGACCGATCTCCACCGCAGGCAGGCCCAGATAGTTGAGCGTGCCTTCCTCGAAGGCCGCTTCGCCCTCGGCCATGTGACGGTCATCAGCCTGCACCGAGGCCAGGGTGATGGTGCCGCCGGCGAACCATGGGCGTTCGAGCTTTGCCAGGGCAGACCTGCGGGCCAACAGACAGCCGATGCCAGTGGGGTATCCGAATATCTTGTAGAACGACATGGGCACGAAATCGGGATGCCATCGGCTCAGGTCCAATCGGCTGGTGGGCACGAAAGCGGCGCAGTCCACCATGACATCCCAGCCCTTTGATTGCGCCTCCTCGATCCACTCCAGCGAGTGGCGCACGCCGGAAAAATTCGACTGCGCTGGGTACGCCAGCAGGTTGTTTCCATCGAAATGGGCCTGGTCCAGATAGCGGCGCATCCTGGCTTCGTCGATCCGCAGTTCCGGCGGGATGACCGGCACGTATGTGACCTCAGCGCCTTTGCCTCGCGCGAACTCCCGGATGCCGTTGACGGAGTTGTGGTTGTCGAAGGTCAGCACGTAATGGTCGCCAGGGCTGAAGGGGTAGGCCTCGCCCACCAGCTTGATTGCTGCTGTGGCGTTGGACGTAAATATGGCCACGTACTCGTCTGGCGAGGCGTTGAAGTAATCGAGAATGGAGCGTCGCGCTTCTTCAATAAGCTCGGTGGCGGCAAGAGACGTCGGGTTCGTGGAGTGTGGATTGCCGAAGACCCCGTTCCTCATCATGTCGGCGTGCTGGCGAATCTGGGCGTCCGCGTACAATCCGCCGCCAGTGTAGTCAAGATAGATGTGGCCCTGTTCGTCCAGACGGCTGAACTCGCGCTTGCGCAGGTCGTCCATGAAACGGGTGGTCTCGAAATCTGGATAGGCTTGCAAGAAGTCGGCCAGCGCCGAGTCCATATGGGGTTGGCTGTTTTGAACCATAGCCTGAGAGTCCTCCGGCGACATGGCCATATGCGTCTCCTCGGAATTCTGTGATTCAATCTGAGTCGGGCCGCCTGGATAGGTTCGTGTCGAAGAATTCAGTCCAGTCCAGGGAGAATTAGCTCAGTCTCCATCTCGATAGGCGGAAGCACGCGAACGAAATACTCACGCCCCAGCATCTCTCGCAGCGTTGCGTCAGGGAACATGTCCTTTGACACTCGATATTGGGTGCGGTGGGCCGAGACCGCATCCATCTTTTGGCTGACATAGTCTGTGACGTCGATACATGTCGTTGGCGTTGAGCCTGTTGGCTCGGGGTCTGTGTCTTGCTCCATGGTGGCATACTTGGCGTCATCGCCGCGTCCGGCGTAAGCCGTAGGCTCTGCGGCTGAGAACTCCAGGCAGGTGACGCTGTCCTTGGCAATGACGTTGGCGTTGCGAGGTTCGCCATAGGCGAGTCCCACCTCTCCGACGAACTCACCGGGGCCGCGCTCGGCCACTTTCTGCATTGCGCCGTCCGCGTCTTCCTGAACAACCTCAGCCGTTCCCGACAGTATCAGGTAGAGGCTGGTGGCTGGTTCCCCTTGCTCGATTATATAGAAACCAGGGGGAAACCAGCTAACCTGCACATGATCGCTATTGAAGCCCATAGTCGTCGTCTCACTGGCAAACAAGGTCAGGCCCTGAATAAAGTCCGATGAACCCCGGAACCTTGTGTCGAGACTTTCGAGCCATGTTGCCAGATGCTCCATGAGCAGCAGTCGGCTGC
>JASLRP010000501.1 GCA_030743915.1 SAR202 cluster bacterium
AGAGAGGATCGGGTACGGGGTGTTCAGCCCTTCGACCCCTGCGACAATGACCCGATGCGACGCCATGTCGGCTTCTGTCACCGGGGAACCGTCGGCTTTGGCCCGGGCGCCCATCGCACTCTCGGCGACCGCCAGAAATGCGGCTCTCGCGGAGTTTTCGGGGTCGAAGGTCAGGACATATCTGGCCTTCTCAAGGACGAGTTCCCAGTTCTGTTCGGCGGACGCTTGCTCCGCTTCGTCACGAAGACGGTCAATCTGGCGCTGGATGCGCTCGCTAACCATAAGTGGCTCCATGTGTGTTGGAGGCAATTTATCACGCGCGCATCATCGGTCAATTACGGCAAGTCGTAGACAGGCCTACAATCGGGTCGTCCAAAACGAGCGTCAGAAATCTAAGTGGATGACAGGCACAAATGAAGTGCGTAGGAAGGCATGTCCAGAAGGAAGTCGATTAACCGAGCCCCATAATCAGCTCAAATCTGACTACGGTACAAGAACCCTCGTTTTGGGGGGCCAGTCTTCTCTTCTCATGACCAATGCTGTGCTCAAGCTTTGCGCTGCTGAGTTCAATGTGGGTAACATCAGAAACGGTAGTTTCATTGGAAGGTTCGCGACGGCGCTCACGACCGGACGGATCACTGGCCGCCCGGCAGCCATTTTCGCCCGCTCGCGTGACCGGCTGTTCGCGCCATGAGGTAATGGCTGAGACACCTGAGCCGGGTTGACAGGCGAACCTTTAGAGGCGAGCCATGGCCCCGCCGTCCACGAAGATGGTATGGCCCGTGACGAAGTCGCAGGCGTCGGAACAGAGGTAGACCAAGAGGGCCGCCAGATCCCTCGGGTGACCGTATCTGCGGGATGGAAGGAATCGCGCCAGAAGTTCCTGCTGCTGATCCTCCAGGCTTCGCGTCTCCTCGATGAACCAGCCAGGGCCGATCCCGTTTACTCGGATGTCGGTGCGGCTTAACTCCAGGCCCAGCACCCTGGTGAGCTGGGCTATCCCCGCCATGCTGGCACAATATGCCGCCATGTTCTCGACGCCCCGCTCTGCCAGGACCGAACTGACGTTGACGATGCGTCCTTTGTCCTGGCTGACCATGTGCTCTCCGACTGCTTGACAGAAGAGAAAGACGCTGCGCAGGTTCTGGGCCAGCGCCTGGTCGAACTCCTCAGGTGTCGTCTCCAGGAAGGGCTTGGCGGCCACCAATTGACAGTTGTTCACCAGCACGTCCAGGCGCCCGTGAACCTCCATCGCCTGCCGCACGGCATGGCGCACACTGGCCGAGTCAGTGACGTCGGCGGGGAATATCGCGATGTCACGATCGTATGGGTTAGCAGCCTGACGAGTGGCTTCCAGAGCATCCTGTGGACCGCCGGCCACGGCTATGCGAGCGCCCGCTTCGGCCAGAGCTGCTGCCAAAAAGGGCGTGGCGAAGTGGCCGCCGGTAGTGAGCAGGGCGACCTTTCCTTTCAGGTTCCACTGCGGCGGAATCGGCATCAACTATCTCCAGTCTCGTGAGAGTCCCATGCCAGCACAGGCGCGTATCCGGTGGGGGCGACGCCGCTAGCCGTAACACCGCCATCGATTGTGAAAATCTCCCCGTTCAGGTACTCCGACGCGTCGGAAGCAAGGAACACAACTACGGGGCCGATTTCCTCGGGGCGCCCAAAGTGTCCTACAGGCACATGGTCGTTTCGAGGCAAAGCATCCCGAAGCGGCGCCGTGGCTTCGGTGGTGAAGGCTCCGGGCGCCAGAGTGACACAGGTGACGCCCTCTCGCGAGAGGCTTACAGCCAGCGAGCGGGTGAGATGCACCAGGCCGCCCTTGGCCACGGAGTACACGTATTCGCCCCGCACTCCACGCAGGCCGAAGTGAGAGGCGACATTGATGATCCTGCCTCGTCCGCGTTGAATCATCGACTGAGCCACTGCCCGAGAGCAGTAGAAGGCGCCTGTGAGATTTGCATCCAGGCCGGCATGCCACTCGGCGTCGGAGACCTCCCAGATGGGTTTGAGGGCCTCGTTGGGCTGCCCAGCGTTGTTCACCAGAACGTCCACGCGCCCCAGGGACTGGAGCGTCGACTCCACCATTCGGTTGACTTGGGCGGAATCAGTAATATCGGTGGGGATGGGCAGGGCGCGGCGTCCAAGAGCCTCGACCTCTGCCGCCACATCCTCCAGGGGGCCTGGACGGCGGGCCGCCAGCGCCAGGTCGGCTCCGGCGGCGGCCAGATGCAGCGCCATCTCGCGACCGAGGCCAGTGCCTCCACCGGTGACGATGATTACCTTTCCCTCCAGGTTCAACGCTTCAAGCATATCTCTCCTCGTATGGCTATATCTGCCTGTCGGCCACCAAGTCCCGAAGGAGGAACTTTTGGATCTTTCCCGAAGGCGTCTTGGGGAGCTCGTCGAAGACCTCCAACCTCTCGGGCCAGTACTGCTTTGCGGTCTGGTTCTGGTCGAACCACGCTTGGAGTTCCTCGAAGGTGAACTGTTCACCCTCACTCAAGGCCACGCAGGCGCACGCCCGCTCCCCCATCCGGGGGTCCGGCGTGGCCACTACCGCCACCTCCCTCACCTTGGGATGCCGGAAGAGAATCTCTTCCACCTCCACCACTGGGACATTCTCCCCGCCGCGGATGACGATATCCTTAGTGCGCCCGCTGATGCGGATGTAACCCTGCTCGTCCATTCGCGCCAGGTCGCCCGTGTTGAACCACTGCCCATCGTGAGCCTCTTCCCAAAGATCGGGCCGCTTGTAGTAACCCACAAACTGTCCGGGGCCCCGCGCCACCAGGAGTCCCTCTGTGCCGGAGGGCAGGGGTTTCCGACTGACAGGGTCCACGATGCGAACTTCCATGCCAGGAACCGGGCCGCCGTCGCTCTCCGCCGCCCTTGAGGGAGGGTCGTCTGGACTAATGAAAGTGACGGCGCCATCTTCCGTCATGCCCCAGACTGATATGACCCGACATGGCAGGCGATGGTGCGCTTCCTCCACTAGAGCGCTTGGTATAGTGGCGCCGGCGCAGACAAAGTATCGCAGAGAGGACACGTCGTGCTGTTCCAGCGTGTTGGACCGGGCAAGGTCCATCAGGAAGGGTGTGGCTCCCATGGTCCAACTCACCTCCTCCTCATCGATGAGACGCACCGCCGTGTTGGGCTCCCACATGTCCATGAGGACAGCTTTGCTACCCAGCGCCAACGGCATGTTGATCCCGTACGCGAAACCAGTGTAATGGCCAAGGGGGGAGCCCATGAGGATTCTATCGTCTTGCGTCAGTCCCAGTGCCGACTCCCCCGCGCTGCGGCTGTGGTACATGATGGTGGCTTGATTGTGCATCACTCCCTTTGGTTCTCCCGTTGTGCCCGAAGTGAAGCAGATCGCGCTCACGGCGTGAACGGGGTCGGGACGCAGCCTTTGTAGCTCTTCCCTCGAACGCCCAACCTCCCTGCGTTGGAGCAGGACGTCCCTTTCGAAGGAGAGCATTCCTTCAGGCACAGGCTCTCCGATGACTATCACAGCCCGAAGAGACGGCAGGTCTTCGGAAAGTTCCTCCATCATGGCGCCGTAGTCGAAATTCCGGAATTTTGGAGGGATCGCCATAACCCGGGCTTCTGTTCGACCCAGCATCAGCCTGATTTGCCGGTGGCGCATGATAGGCGTGATCGGGACGATGGCGGCGCCGATGCGCACGCAGGCAAGGTATAACAGGGTGAAATGCCACCAGTTGGGGAGTTGGACTGCCACCGCGTCTCCGGGTTCCACTCCCAGGTCCAGCAGCGCCCAGGCCGCACGCTCAACCAGTCGGTGAAGCTGACGGTAGCTCAGGGTCTCGGTATGGTCAGTGGCGTAGAAGTGGGAAACAAGGGCCACCTGATCGGGCTTCTCGTCGGCCCAGCGGTCAAGATAGTCGGTGACCACCATGTCGCCCCACCATTCTTCGCGCTGGTAGCGTTCCACCAGTTCCGATGGCGTTTGCAGCATCTTGTCTCCTTCGATCACGGTGAGGCTTTGCAGACAGAGCATTGCCTCCGTCTCGCTCAGGCGCATGCGCTTCCTGCTCCCCCCATGATGCGGATTGGGAAACGCCAGTCGGTGGCTGTCTCTAACCTACCGGATCACATCATGGTGTAGCCACCGCTGACGCTCCAAGTCTGCCCGGTGACGAAGTTGCACCGGTCTGAAGCCAGGAAGACCACCACGTTTGCCACATCTTGCGGGGTTCCCAGTCGGCGCAGGGCGTAACGGCGGCTGGCGCTCGCGCGTCGCTCTGGCGTCCAGAAGTCTATCGCGCCCCCGGCCCACATGCTGGTGGACGCCACATCTTCAGGGTCATCAGGTATGGTGAGCCCAGGGCAGACGACGTTGAAGGTCACGTTGTGCCTGCCAGCTTCCCTCGCCAGAGACTTGGACAGGGCGATAACGGCTGCTTTGGCCCCGGAGTAGACCGCTTCGTGGTATTCGCCCATGCGGCCCGCATCGGACCCAAGGCTCACGATGCGGCCATAGCTGTGATCGATCATGTGGGGCAGCACAGTTCGCATGCAGTGGACCGCGCCCATGTAGTTGAGGTTGACCAGCTTCTCGTGCAACTCGGGCGATTGATCCAGGAAGGGCCCCTGCTGGTCCCCGCCCGCGCCGTTGACCAGAATGTGGACCTGTTCGAACTCCTCTATGACCCGACCGACCGAGGCCTCCACCTGTTCCCGATCTGTCACATCGGTGCGGTGCACTGTCAGAACCCCTGAAGCCCCCCGCTCTCTGGCGTCCTGGGCCACTCCTAGGGCCGCCTCTTCGTCGATGTCGAAGAGGGCGATGTTGACCCCCTCCTCCGCCAGGGTCAGCGCGATGCTCCGCCCAATGTTCGAGCCGGCCCCGGTGACGATGGCGTTTTTCCCGTTTAACGTAAGGTCCATGTGTGCCCTCTGTAGCGTGGCTTACTGGTGTACTTTCTTCCTTTGTTGTTCGGCGGCATAGACCGCGTAGGTGCGAGGCGTCCGCATCTCAGTGAAGGCTTGGAGGCACTCCTGCCGCTCCTCGCTTTCCAGGAAGTCGGGAGCAAACCTCTGGAGCATCTCTCCATGAGGCCCCGTGAAGGCTCGCATCATATCCATCAGCGCGTTGAAAGACCGCTTTCGGAGTTGCACACAGGTGGGACTCATGGTCATAAGCTGCTCGCACCACCTGTCCACCTCGTTTTCCAACTCTTTCGCTGGCACTACCTTGTTGACCATGCCCAGATCGTAAGCCTCCTGGGCCGTGTAGCGAGGGCAGAAGAAATGCATCTCTTTTGCGCGCTTCATGCCGATTGTCAGGGCGGCCAACGCCACCGTATAACCGTGGTGGGGGCTGCCGACACGGGCGCCATTATGTCCGAAAATCGCGGTGTCGGCGGCGATGGTGATGTCGCAAGTGTAGGCCAGATGGTTGCCGCCTCCGATAGAGTAGCCTTCCACAGCCGCGATTACCACCTTGGGGCATACCCGCACCAGTCGGTTCAGCTCAGGCTCGGCCCCAACCGATTCCCCGAAGCTGGCTTCGGCCTCCCAGTTCACGTCGCCGCCGCTGGAGAAGTGGCCTCCGGCTCCGGCGACGATGATAGCGGCTATGAAAACGTCCTCCTCGGCGTCCTTCAAGGCCTGGGCGAATTCTTCGATGGTCTGGCCGCTGAAGGCGTTGAAGATATCAGGCCGATTCATTGTGAGGCGGGCGATGCCTCCGCCCAGTTCCTCGTGGTGCTTTTTTTCGTAGATAATGTGCTCCAGGTGTTGAAAATCCTGGGGCTGGGTCCATGCCGTCCATCCCATGGGGCTCTCCTTCTAGAAACTACCGATGATCTTCTCAGACTGCCTCAACTCTTGGATGAGCGCGTCCATGTCTGGGCGCTCCAACTCTTCTGGCAGCCTTTCCTCGACGCCCAGCAGCTTCGACCAGAGGGGACAGGCCAGAAGACGAACTCCCGCCTCCCTTGCCGCTGGCAGAAGTTGGAGAGGTTTGGTCCACCTGGAATCCCCAGGGTTGGCCAGAGGATACCCCATCTCTGCGGCCGTCCGAGAGACCAGCATCCGTGTGTCCCGATCTCGAAGCAAAGGCGACCAATCAAACGACTGCCCGGTCAGGGCTGCAACGGCCTCGCCAGTGAACAGGACACCCACTTCAGCGGTCGCGTTCCGCGCCTCGATCGCCATAGCCACTGTGGTCAGCAGTGAGTCCTCCAATGCGTCGCGACAGATGAATAATAGTTCCATATTCCCTCACCTCCGCGCCATAATAGCTGGCTGCTTGGACAGGGTCAAGCAAGCCGCCGAACAGCGCCCGTCCCGGTCTTCCTGATGTATCCGTTGGAGTTCCCCTGGAATTGTCCGCGGTCGATAGTCTGACAACGTTACGAAATTTCGCTAACCGGTTTGGAGACTGTATTCCTTTAGATCAGGGTAACTTGGAACCATTGGTGGCAAATGACATCGTCAGATAGTAATCATCCGGTGGGCGCTGTCCCAAGACAGTGTATTGAGGAAAGCGCCGGTTTCCACCTGGGACATGCCGGGCTTGGATATCATGAGAAATCGAACTACGTCGGATTGTTCTGAATGACTAACCAACACCACCCGCAAGACGTGTTTTGACGACGCATTGAAGCCGTGTTATTGTCTGTCCGGCAACTATTCTTCTAACTAATCGCGCGAGCAATCGTAAACGGAATTTCCAATTTGATCCACCAGCCGATGCCATAGATGGACGAAGCGCTGCCTTTTGCAGATGCCCATTTCCGACACTACGTATATTTGAACCTGGGTGTTGCCGCTGGGATCGCTGCCGATGCGATGATAGCGACCCTAAGTCGATTCAGCAGTTTCCCAGATGGACGGTCCGCTTTGAAATGGGGGGCTGCCATAGGTTTCACCCATTGGCTTTTCCCACTTGTTGGATTCATCGGCGGTTGGTACGCGGCGGTAAATGTGCCGCTTTCTACCGGCGTCTATCTTTTTGGCGCGGGCGTAATGACCTGGTTCGTAAGAGAAGTCGTGCGCGAGGCAGCAGGGCTTTCAGACACGGATGACACCGACGATGGAGCAAGTATCTGGGCGAGCCGGACCCACTTTTGGGCGGCGGTGTGGGGAGTCAGCATCGACGCGTTAGTTACCGGGCCTGGCAAAACCTCCGCCACCGCTGGCTGGTCCGAGCTTGAAGTGTGGTTGTCATTCCCGATAGTCGGTTTGGTAGTGTTCCTGCTTGTTATGGTTGCAGCATATGTTGCCACAATCTTGCAAAAACGATACTCACGCGTGAGCCTGCAAGGGGCGGTCGTCGCAGATGCGAGAGACCAATGGAGGCTCGGGGTATTTTTTACCGTGGGCACCTGGTTCGAGATATTGATCTTCAGCTACTTTGGGTTGCTCGCCATCGCTCAGACACTTCGAATTTACGATGTCCCAGTTGACGGCGTGTTAGTCTTCGCGGCCACTGGGTCAGTCGGAACCGTTCTCTTCTTGTTCCTTCACCAGAAAGTGAGAGAGCGCCAGAAAATCCGCGCTGTTTTTGCCTTTGAAAATTGAATCGCG
>JASLRP010000502.1 GCA_030743915.1 SAR202 cluster bacterium
GGCGGCGGTCTGCCGGGCGCCAATCCTCCACCGGGCTCTGGGGATGCACCGGATCGTTGTACGTCTGCCGGAGCGCCGCGTCGAGGTCTGTCACCCCGCGCGTCCGGGCGTAGATCGTCTTGCGGTTGTGGGCCAGGAAGGTGGCAGGGCCGAAGGTGTTGTCGTCGGGGTCCTTGCCATAGCGGCCGGTCCGGCCGTACCGTTCGTCGGGCCTACCTGCTGGCAAGTCGGGCCGTTCAATCTTGATGACCTCGGCCCCCATGTCGGCCAGCATCTGGGTGGCGTGCGGGCCTTGCATCATTATGGTGAAATCCAGTATTTTTATGTTCTCCAACGCCATTGCCATGAGAAACCTCATCAGGGGCTCGCGAGCGACCTCTTATTGACTTATTTCGGGCCTGAACTGCGTCCGGCGATCCCCCGCCCCGACAGTTACTTCTCATTTACGCGCGCTGATTTCTCCTTTCAATTGACCGCGACGGCTTCGCGGTCAGCCTCCCCTCCTGTGATTCCACCGGCGCTTGATTTCAGGGATGATCTCTTTGCTGACCGTCTCAAGATGTCTTGGGTAGTCGTCAGACGGGCACGAAATGCTGAATATCATGTGTCGGGCGCCGGCGTCGATGTATTCCATCAGGCGGTTGATGCAGGCTTCGACTGGCCCCAGCGCCCAGTAACTGCGCACTATTCTGGCAAAGTCGCCGGAATACTGGCCCGACGCGGTTCGCACTGCGACTTTCTCGGCCTCCTCAACAGTCGGGTAGATGGAGATGTACGGCATGACCGCCCACTGAAATCTTGTGAGGTCGCGGCCCGACTCCTCGGCGAATCCTTTGATTTTCTCGACGCTGTCGCGGTATCTCTCGGGACTGTAAAAGTACGGATACCAGCCGTCGCCCAGGTCCGCCGCGCGTTGCATGGCCGCATCGCGTCGTCCCGCGACCCATATCGGCGGATGGGGTTCTTGCGTGGGCTGAGGGTTGAGGGTGACGTCTTTGATCGGGAAGTGGCGACCGCTATGGGTGACAGATTGTCCTGTCCACAGCCGACGCAGGACCTCCAGACCCTCGCTTGTGCGACTGCCGCGCTGTCGCACGTTGAGTCCGGCCGCTTCGAACTCCTCTGGGAACTCCCCGCCGATACCTATCCCCAGCGTCAACCGACCGCGTGAGGCATTATCCAGCGTTGTCGCGAGCTTGGCCAGCACCGTGGGATGGTAGAAAGGCACCAGCACGACGGAGGACAGAAGCCGGATGCGCTCTGTGGCCCCGGCAGCCACGCCCAGCAACGGCAGTGACGCCGATGTGGGCAGAGGAGGGTTGCCTTGCATGTAGTGCTCGCCTGTGGAGAGGTAGTCGTAACCTAACGCCTCCATCCGTCGGGCGTTGGTCACCGTTGCCGCTTCGTCAAAGGGCATTCCTGCACCGAAGTAGAGATCGCTTGTTGCCATTACTGTCTCACGACGGAAACGGTCGCCCGCTTGCTGGTCGAGACGATCTGACCGTGCTGATTCTCGATCACCGACTCTCGGGTCGTGAACAGTAGTTTGCCGCTTCGTCCGGTCTTCTCATACGGCTCGGTCCACCGGGTGTAGGCCGACATGACGTCGCCGGGGTGGATGTCTGCATACCAGTTGAAATCACACCAACCGTCGCCGCCGCCCATTGTGCGGCTCGGTCTCCTGCGTGAGGCCTCCAGCATCGGCTCGGTATCCAGTTCGAACCTGCGCCAATCGGCGTCCAGTGACTCGACAAACGTTGGCGGCGCGACAACGCCTCCCCGAATCGTGCTGGATGCGTAGTCGGGATCGCTGTACAGAGGATTGGGGTCCCCTATCGCGGCAGTGAATGCTGTAATCCAGGGCTGCTCCACTTCGGAGACCCACGGCAGCCACCACTCGCCGATGTGGGCCGTCCAGACATCGGGGTCTCCCATTGACCATCGCTCGCCCTTCACCTTTCCGGTCTTGTCGTACTCGATGGCTGGCTGGGCAGGGTATGCTACCTTCTGGCCGTCCCGCGACGGGAGCGCCACTGTGAAGTGGCCGAGAGTGGTCGTCTGTCCTTCCGGGTTCTCCACCGTCGCGTCGCAGTGAACGAGGCCAACGCCCCCAGTGTTTTCCTTGCTGATTACGTGGCCTTGCACAGTCATGGTCTGGTTGGCGAAGTCCGGCGCTCGGTAGGTGCAGTCCATGCGCAGCAGCAGTCCGTTCGGTCCCATGAAATCGGTGGCAAGCTGCGCCATACAGCCCGCCTTGAGCATGCCCTGGACGATGATCTGCCCCCACATGGTTTTTGAGGTGCTCTCTTGATCGTAGTGAATCTCATTGAAATCCCTGGAGGCTCCGGCGTATTTGACCAGCTTTCGGGTTGATACAGGTTTGGGCAGAGGTGGCAGGTCTGCGCCGGCCTCCACATCCTCGAAAAATGTTTGCTCGTGCATGGTCAAGCTCCTTTGGGTCTAATTATCGTTCCGGTAAACATAATGGGCAAAGGCAGGCTGGGGAAACCGAGAAATCGGCGGGTTAATGGGAGGAGACATTGGATGTGCAGACGCCACCAGGAGAACTGCCGGGAGTGGCGGATTGAGGGTGGGCACTGCGCCGGAACTTAGGTGAATGAAAAGCAGAAATGAACGTGCCCAAAGATGGCGCGACCCTGGGGATATCGCGAGTTTCCTTCACCCGATCTCCTTCCGACAGCCTTAACCGTCGTCCATTGGAAACCGACCCCCGAATCGAGCCTCCCTGTTTCGCCCGGAACTTCCCAGATGGGACTCATTGCCTTCAAAGACACAGTATTCCGAGATGATTCAGACTATATGACTGCTCAAAGATGTTGTCAATCAGCCTGTGACGCGCTGCGTGTCGCCTGCGATTGCCGTAAACCGAATCACGACATCGAACACGGCGTAACTCGAAATTTCAGACCGAGACTCGTCTTACGAGTGAATCGTTAAGGCGAGAAGCTGGCGTGCACTCTTGGGATCAGCAACCCGTTGACGACTCGTCTGAGGTTCTCGTCTTCGCTGTCCGTATGGGCGTCTCGGACTGAGAACAGGACTTTTCCGGCCACCGTCTCCCGGAAGTACCATGTGGAGAGGGTTTCGCCGTCCGCGTCCTTTTGGCCTGGCCGGGCAGTGGCCGCTTCGAAGTAAAATGCTTTCAAGTCATCCGTTGCCAGCTTGAACTGGAACCCGGGGCTTTCATCATCCTGCGATGAGGGCAGGTCGCCGTCCAGGAAATCGGCGACGAAAGAGCCTATAGCTTCGGGCTCCATGCCACTGACGCCAACGGTGGTCCGCTTGCGCTCTTCCATCGACCGGTCATACCAGGGCCGCATCAGGGCGATTTCTTCCTTGAATTTCGCCGAAAGCTGCGCCACGTCGGACTGGTCAGAGACCGGCTGGGCAAAACTCACCGGACACACGAGGGTCGCTGGCCCTTGCGCAGGGGGCTCATCTTCCGGGTGATCTACTATCGTCGGACCACTGGGAGCTTCCAGAAGGTCCAGCGCCGCTGTGAGCACTCGCGTCTGAAAAGCGGCGTCATTCGGCGCTCCGAGGGGACGGCCCAGTTCAAAGGACACCCACAGAGCCCGGGGCGGCTTGATCTTCTCGGTATGCTCGCGGATCAGGCTGATCTGAGTTGTGGGCACTCCCTCTTCTTCTATGTAATGAGCAAGCCCGCCTACGGCGCGCGTGCAGTTGGGTCAAACAGGGACCAACAGCGCAGCGGTGACGTTGTCCTCCTTGAGCAGGCCCGCGAGAGCGCGCGCGGAGGTCTCCATTAGCTCGGGGGCAGTGGCGCCCATGAACGAATAGTGGAAATCTGCGACACTGCCTATGACACCCTGTTCCGCCATCTCGTGAAGACGGTCGAGCGGAAAGACGACATTCCAGTCCTTCTGAAAGCCGCTCCGGTCGTAGTTGGTCGATACGTGGCTCATCACCAGGTCGTTGGCCTCAGTATCGCCTGGAATGACCCTGTATTCACCTGGGACGCTGCCTGGTCCAACGCTGAAAAGGCGGTCGCCGCGTCGATGGAGGCCAGCGGTAGATATGATGGCGACTCGTCGTTGCGCGATCGGGGGGCCTTCGACCCAGGCGCGCCCGTCGAACACAGGACATTCGAGATTAAGCAGGTTCGTTCTTGAACCTTCCGGTAACTGACTCAGTCGGACCATTTCTCATTCTCCTCGGACTCGATCCCTGCCAAATTCGCCAGTGTCTTTTGCCGTCGGACCCCGGCGATTCATGTCAGGAGATGTTCGGTAGTTTCCCGTCGTTGCCTTCAGACGAGATCGCTTCCGGGCCACCGGTCCACCCTCGCCTGAGAATCCGATCTTACACTGATCGGTGGTCTGTTGCCCAGCGCGGTATCAACGCACTGATGATCTGGCGCATGAATCGCCCATAGTTGAATCAGCGGGACATCCGGCAGCGCTCGCTTTTCGTTTCGACTGTCCATGCGCCCGTCATTTTGCCGTCCCTTTGTATGGTGACGCGCCGTCCATTCAATCTCTACATTGAGGCCAATCACTTCATGGGAGTCGATGAGACGAATGAACACAGTTAATCTGCGGATCAAGTTGGCTTGCGGAGAAACAGTCATACCAATGGAGGATGAAGTATCGGCACGAGGGATGATTGGCTCGTCGGCCCTTCCGCCGTGACAAATTCGGTCGCTTTGGCGATGTCGAGAGAGCGGACTGCGCAGATAATCGGCGTTGAGGAGCCAACCACCGAGAAAGTAAACATAGTAAAGGCCGTCAGTGAAGACGCCGAATCAAAGACCAGAACCAAGTATCTGAGGAGACCCACAATGAGCATGAACCTATCAACTGAAGCTTTGGCCCGAGGAGCCGGACGCCGACCCTGGGTCACAATTGGAGCCTGGTTGGTGGTTCTGGTCGCGGCCATTGTGCTGACAGGCACTCTGCTGGGAGGCGCGCTGACCACGGAAACCGTCCTCACGAACAACCCGGAATCCGTTCAGGCCAATGACCTGCTGAAAGAGCGCCTGGGGGAATCCAGCAACACCATCGATGAAATAGCCATCGTCCGGTCCGCCACTCTGACGGTGGACGATGCGGCGTACCGGACCTATGTCGAGCAGCTCTACGGCGATCTTACGGCCCTGGGCGATGAGGTGGTTGCCGGCGGGATGCACTACTACATGACGGGCGACGAGTCGCTGGTCTCGGAGGACCGCCACACAACCATCGTGCCTCTGGCGATACCGAAAGACTCCATTGAGGAGATCGTTCAGGTCCACGAGGTAGTGGACAAGGCTGTTGAGAACAGCTCATTCGAAGTCCTCATCACGGGCGAGGCAACGCTGGAAGCAGAGATCATCGAGATTGCCGAGAAGGACCTGGCCATCGGCGAGGGCATCGGAATCTCAGTGGCGCTGGTCGTCCTGGCGCTGGTCTTCGGAGCCATCGCCGCCGCGTTCCTGCCCATCTTGCTGGCGATAGCCGCAATTATCGTTGCTCTAGGCGCCACCGCGTTGGTGGGTCTGGCATTTGACCTTCCCTTCTACGTGATTAACATGATTACCATGCTGGGGCTGGCTGTGGGCATCGATTACTCCCTGTTCATCATCTTCCGGTTCCGGGAGGAGCGAGCGAAGGGGTTGAACAAGGTGGATGCCATCGCCGCCACAGGCGCCACCGCAGGCCGAACCGTGCTGCTCAGCGGGATGACCGTCGTGCTGGCCCTCAGCGGCCTGTTGATAACACCAGATTCTGGATTGCAGAGCATAGGCGCAGGCACCATCCTGGTCGTCATCGCCGCCGTGCTGGCCTCGATGACCTTGCTGCCCGCCGTGTTGGGTCTGGTCGGCGATAAGGTCAATGCAATCCGCATACCTTTTGTGCAACGCCGCAAAACCGAACAGCAGGCCGAGGCCACGGGCGGGTTCTGGTACTGGACTGCCCGCGCAATCATGCGAAGGCCTGTGATCAGCCTGGTTCTCTCAGCAGGACTTCTGTTGGCTGCCGCCTTCCCTTATCTTGATATCAACCTGGGCACATCCGGTGTCAGCGATCTGCCCGATGGCCTGAGAGCCAAAAATGGATTCATGGTCCTTCAAGATGAGTTCGGATTCGGACAGGACTCACCCGCAGTTATCGCCATAGACGGCCCGACCGACTCAGAGTCAGTGCAGGCAGCCATCCAGAGACTGGAAGCGGCCGTAGCGTCCGATCCGGCTTTCGCCAGCTCGGAGCTTGAGGTGTACCCAGATGCCAACCTTTCCGTTCTCAACGCCAGGTTGGCGGGCGATCCAGCCAGCAACCAGGCTATGGAGACGATAGAGCGGCTGAGAACAGACTACGTAGCGGAAGCTTTCGACGGCGTTCGTGCCACTGCCCTGGTCACCGGCGAGACCGCCGCGCTTGTGGACTTCGCTCAGGTCAATGACACTTACACACCCATCGTAATCGCCTTCGTCCTGGGTCTCAGCTTCGTGTTCCTGACTGTGGCATTCCGATCCATCGTTATCCCCTTGAAGGCCATACTCATGAACCTGCTATCCGTCGGCGCCGCTTATGGGCTGATGGTGGCGGTATTCCAGAAAGGGATCGGGGCCGACCTCCTTGGCTTCCAGCGGGCGGATGTCATCGAATACTCTCTTCCGCTGTTCCTGTTCGCGATCCTGTTCGGCCTCTCCATGGACTACCACGTGTTCCTGCTGAGCCGGATCCGAGAGCGGTTCCTCGAGACGGGCGACAACGCCGAGGCGGTGGCCTTCGGGCTTCGCTCCACAGGCCGCCTGATAACCGGCGCGGCCCTGATCATGGTCGCGGTCTTCGGTGGCTTCGCTCTGGGCGATCTGGTGGGAATGCAGCAGTTTGGCTTCGGTCTGGCGGTGGCGGTGTTTGTGGACGCAACAATCGTCCGCTCGGTGTTGGTCCCGGCAAGCATGAGACTGTTGGGCGACTGGAACTGGTATCTTCCAAACTTCCTCAGTTGGCTGCCAGACCTCCGAGTGGAGGCTGACAGCCAACTGAGGAAGCAATGGCGACCGCAGACTAGAACATCAGACCATACTTGCGGGTTATGACGAAGGGGTGGGCATCGGCTCATCCCTCCGTTTGCTTGCTTAGGGCCTCACGATGGCGTATCTATGATACAACTGCCTCAACAACAATGGAGTCGCCCGGAGTGGGCTGATGGTCGTATGTAAGAGGACGCCGATATGAAAGCCGTCGTTTATCATCAATATGGTTCCCCCGATGTTCTTGAATCAACAGATATTGACACACCCACCGTCCGGGATGATGGCGTGGTGGTAAAAGTTCACGCGGCATCCGTAAATCCGCTTGATTGGCACAACTTGAGAGGCGACCCGTTCATTGCCCGCTTATCGGCCGGGTTTCTCAAACCAAAAAACAAGATACTCGGAGCCGACATTGCGGGGCGCGTCGAAGCGGTTGGCTCAAACGTGAAACAGTTTCAGCCAGGCGATGAAGTTTTCGGGGGAAGCGGCGTTGGGGGGTTTGCCGAGTACGTGTGTGTCGCTGAAAACAACCTGGTCCTGAAACCATCTGACTCGTCATTCGAAGAGGCAGCAAGCGTGCCCGTGGCGGCACTAACCGCTCTGCAGGGCCTTCGCGATAATGGACAGATTCAACCGGGGCGGAAGGTCTTGATTAATGGCGCTGCCGGTGGTGTGGGCACGTTTGCCGTGCAGATTGCTAAATCGTTCGAGACAGAGGTTACGGGCGTGACTAGCACGAGAAACCTGGCTATGGTCCGCAAAATTGGCGCAGACCATGTCATTGATTACACCAAAGAAGATTTCACTCGAAATGGTCAGCAGTATGACCTGATTGCTGATGCGGTGGGGAACCGCTCCGTTTCAGATGTCAAGCGTGTGTTGAGTCCCAGCGGCATATGTGTCGTCATCGGGTTTTCTTCTTTGGCTCTCATGTTCCAAGTTCTGCTCCTAGGATCATGGACATCGTTGACCAGCAGCAAGAAGGTTGGCCTCATGTTGGCGAACATAAATCAAACCGATCTAAACACCATGAAAGCGCTTCTTGAATCTGGCAAAGTAACCCCCGTTATAGACAGACAGTACACCCTAAATGAGGTTGCTGAAGCTCTTCGGTATCTCGAAAAAGGGCGCGCTCAGGGAAAAGTTGTAATCACTGTGTGAAGAGTGGCAAAAACGTCAATCAGCTACGAGTATTTCTATCTCATTAACCTGCTTGCGGCCCTGCGTTCCATGCGGTCCAATGGCGGCGCTTTTATCAACGCGCTGAACTCCATCTGAGAAATATCGGCCCAGGCGGTTTCTCAGATGGACGGGCGTTTGACTGTATCGGACTTCGTCCATACACTTGCCGGTGGGCGTGGGATTTGATTGTTACGTATTGGGATGAAGTTCTCGGCAAAGAGGGGGCGCCATGTCTGATTACAGCAAGTTTGCAAACGTCAATATTCTGGTAGAGGTGAAGGACAGGATCGCAACGGTCACCCTAAATCGCCCGGACCGTCTCAACGCCATCGGGCCTGGGATGGAGGATGGCTGGAGAGAGATACTCCGAACGGCCAACGAGGACCCGGAAGTGGGCGCAGTGATTATCACAGGAGCAGGGCGGGGGTTCTGCTCAGGCGGCGATTTGGGAGGGATGTCCCAACAGGGCAGCAAAGGGCAGGCCGTACCGCCGCCCCGTCGCATGGGTTCGCTTTTGCAGGGGCCGAAATATCTGATTCAAGATTATCTGAACTGCGAGGTGCCCATTATCGCCGCGGTGAACGGCCCAGCCGCTGGCCTGGGGGCGACGCTAGCCCTCATGTGTGACGTCATATTCATGGCTGACGTGGCGCGGATCGGGGACACTCACGTGCGAGCGGGCCTGGTGGCAGGGGATGGCGGGGCGCTCATCTGGCCTCATCTGGTCGGGCCGCATCGAGCCAAAGAGTTACTGATGTCCGGCCGGCTGATCGATGCCCAGGAGGCTGACAAGATCGGCCTGGTGAACCGGGTCGTCCCCCTGGACAGCCTGATGCAGGAGGCTACCGACTTCGCCAAAGAGCTGGTGAACGGCCCGCCGCTGGCTATCCGGTGGACCAAGCTGACGATTAATCGAATTCTGTGGCAGACCTATCACTCGGTCATGGATTTCGGCCTGGCGATGGAGGACATGACCATGGGCAGCGAGGACAACAAAGAGGCCGCCAGGGCCTTCGTAGAAAGACGGACGCCGACCTTCACGGGCCGCTAAGGCGAGGCTTTGGGCCAGAGCGAATTCAATAATTTCTAACGGAAGGCGCGGATGTCTAGCGGGCAGGCGTTGGGAATGATCATGCGTGGTCAGATTCAAGCTGGGACAGGATGTGTTTCACGGCGGCGCCGGACCTGTCCCGGCCCGCGCTGCAGTGGACTAGCGTTGGTTTGGGCAGGCGCCGAAAGGCCTCCCACACGGCATCCAGTTCTGTGGCTGAAAGCGGAGGTGTCTTGTAATCTTCGGCCGGGATGTGCTTCACTTCCAGGCCCAGAGTTCGGTAGTAGTCCAGGAGCCCTTCCCCATTGCCTCCGATGCCGTCATAGCGAGAAATCTGCTGGTCGTCCATCAGGCAGATAACGCTCATCGTTCCCAGACCCGACACCGCGTCTGCCCATTCCTTGACCACATCGAAACGCGGCCTATCCACCGGATAGCCGGGCCGCTGAGAGCGAGCGAGCAACCCTTCGATCACCCACTCGGGCCGGTAGGTTTCCCCATCTGACGTGCTCCAATCCACGCTCAGAGACTCTCCGGATCCGATTCTCGGAATCTCAATCTAGCCGACCTGCCGTTGGACGAGCATCGCCATGAGGTCGGACACGTCGTCCACATCCTCCAGATGCTCAAGGGTGTCGATGAGGCTCTGCGTGTCGCGCTCCGAAAGCAGACGATGGGCGCAATGCTCGAACTTGGCGATTCGGGCGTCATCGCTCATGGGGTTCGCAGAAGCGCCGGTGAAGTCCCGACACTCCGCGCTGACGACGCTGCCATCTCGAAGGGTCGCGACGGCCTGGGCGCCATACGCATCCCTGGTTGATTCGACCCGCATCCTGGGCAGTGTGTCCTCCATATCCTGGGCAAAGCGTCGTTCGTCGGTGAAGGTGTCGATTCCGACATTGCCGTCAAGAAGGGCGGCGGCGGCGCAGTACTCAATGCTGAATTTCCCGTCCAGACCGCTCTTGGGAATGGGGCCGGAGTGTCCCTGGCCCTGCGTCTCAACCACAATCTCCTGAACGCTGTCGGGCTGGAGATCGTGACGCTCGCGCAGGTTGAGAACGGATTCAATGGGCCGTTGCATGTGAATCTGAGCCGGAAACCGCTTGATGTCGAAGCCCGGTTCAATCAGCCGGTAGCTGGCGCCCAGTCCTTCGGTGATTACGTTCCAGTTGATCTCGCCGTCGAACAATGCGTCGGCGTAACCCAGGGGCGCTTCGAGGACGTTCTCGTTGCTGGTGAATCCCGTTCGCGCAAGCATGGCGGCTTCGACGCCCATCCTCGCGGCGTTGCCCGGGTGCGTGGATTTGACCATCGTGCCCGTGTTGGCGGTCAGTCCTCCGGTGCGGGATGCCGCCATGCCCAGAGCCAGACGGACGGTGTCAGCGTCCAGGCCCAGGACCCGGGCGCTGGCTGCGGCGCTCCCCAGCGGTCCCACCAAGCCCGGAGGATGGTACGCAGGATTCGTGGCCTCAGCGGTGGCCGCCCTGACCCGTCCCTGGACCTCCCAACCCAGGACGTAGCTTTCGATGATGGCCTTGCCCGAAGACCCTGCAATCTCCCCCAGGCTCAACGCTGCCGGAAGACAGGAGGAGGTTCCGTGAGTGGGCGGGTCGCCCTGAATCTCGAAGTCCAGACAGTGGCCAAAGACGCCGTTGGCAAAGGCGGCTGAGGGCGCGTTGGTCTTGAATCCCGATCCCACGACGGTGCAGTTTGGACTGCCTCCTAACTCTCGGGTGTAGTCGCGGATAGTCGCGGCCAGCGGCTGGACCGAGCCGGCGAGCATGACGCTGACGCCATCCATAATGGCGATTTTCGCCGCCTGAATGACGTCGGCTGGCAGGTCCTGGTATCTCAGCCCTGCGATGTACCTCGACAGGGCTTCTGTTGGTCCCATGTTATTTCCCTACAACCGCAACAAGATTTTCGCGCTGGCGTGAGGTGGCGTCCGGTCACTCTTCACAGCCAAGGGAAGGCGTATGACTCCAGCCGTGATCGTCGTCTATTCGATATAGCTGTCAGGACTGGCGACGAACTTGTTGCGACAGTCAATGCCACAGAAGTAGTACCACTTCCCGGCGTGGAATGTTCGGGTGCCTTTCGTGGGATCGACCTCGGCGGCGCCGTGTCTGGTCTGTCCAGTCTCGGCCCGCGCCGATGCTTCGTCAATTTCCATTCCGCACACTGGGTCTTTGGCCATGGTCAAACTTCCTCGTTACATGCCATTCTGAGCCGCCGCGAAGAATCTGGTCGTCAGTAGAATGACGGTTGTCACGCTAGTGATCAGATGCTTCGACTCCACTCAGAATGACAGCTTGGCTTGTTGTCATCGATTGCGCCGCCAGGAAACTACGTCGTGAGCGGCATCCCCAGCCGAACTTTGCCCGGATGGGCCATGAGGGCCTGGGACACTTTGGCCCGATGCTCAAAGGTGGTGCCCAACCTCATCGTCCAGGAGGACACGCGGCGGAACCAGAGATGGAGGTCAAACTCCATCATGAAGCCGATGCCTCCGTGAATTTGCTGGCCGGACCGCACAACCGCCTCGCACTTCTCGTTGCAGAACGCTTTGGCCTGAGACACTTCCACACGCGCGTCCAGTCCCTGGTCAATCTTCCACAGCGCTTCGTAGGTAAGAAGCTGGCCGCCGTCCACCCACAATATTATGTCGGCGCAGAGGTGCTGGATCGACTGGAACGAGCCGATTGGCCGACCGAAAGCGACGCGGCTCTTGGCGTACTCGATGGCCATCTCCGCATCCTTCCTCGCAGCGCCAACCATCTGGGCGCACAGAAGGATCGTGGCCCGTTGAATCATCTCATCCGCAATCGGCCACCCCTGATTCAACTCTCCTACAAGATTCTCCTTCGGCACCCTGACATTGTCGAATGTCACATGGCTCTGTTTGTCTTTAGCCAGAGTGACGAGGGGAGTTTCGGATACGCCAGCATTGTCGGTGTCCACAAGCAGCAGCGAGAGACCCTGGCCGCCGACTGATTCTGGCTCGGTCCGGCAGACCACCAGACACTTGTCGGAAACGTTGAAGTTATCGACGAAGAGCTTGTCGCCGCTGAGGACGAATTCATCCCCTTCGATCTCTGCCTTAACGCCAATGGTCTCAGGCAGGAAGCGAGCGTCCCGTTCTGTGAACGCCCATGTCAGGATCAGGTCGCCACGGGCGACTGAAGGCAGTATCTGCTGGCGCTGCTCCACCGACCCGTGGGACGCGATGGTCAGGGCCGGGACCGTGGTGCTGTGAACGGGAAGCGGAGCGAGGGCGCGTCCCAACTCTTCCAGGACTATTCCCAGATAGCTGAGGGGCAGCCCCTGGCCGCCATACTCCTCTGGGAGAGCGAGTCCCACCCAACCCAACTCCACGACCTTCGTCCACAACTCGGAAGGGTAACCTCTGTCGTCGGTCTCCATGTCTCGCACCAGAGTCGTGGGACACTCGGCCTCAAGAAAGTCCCTGACACTGGCCTGGAGCATCTTTTCTTCTTCGTTCAGCAGTACGTCCATGAGAACTCCTCGCTGTTGGCAGGTGGCGGAAATTTTTTTGCATTAGTGTTTCGCCGAGACCGCCAACCATGAATCGATAGGCAATTAAACGTCAGGCGATTTGACAACTATCCCCGCGGGAGGCCGAGGCCGCGTCGGGCCACCTGGTCTCGCATCACCTGCACGCTGCCGTGGTTTATGCCCGATTGGAATGCGCCCATCAGGTTGTGAGCGTAGATGCCATTGTCGATTGCTCCCGGAGAGCCGTTCAGCAACTGAGCATACGGTCCCAGCATCTGAGTGATGGACTCAGACGTCTTGACACCGTGTTCAGGAGCGAACACCTTTTCAGCGGAGCCTTCGTAGGTGAAGTTGCCGCCCTGCTCGACGATTGACATACTGCGCATAGTCATTAGCCTGCACACCTGGGCCTCGATCCAAAGCTCGGCCAGTTTGTCTCTCACAGCGGGGTCATCAGCAGGAGAGTGTCCGTCGAAGTCGTTCTCTTTTACCCAGTTGATGATGTCTTCGTCCCGGCGCACGGAGATCAGGTATCGGCTTGCTCCGACCCTGTCCAGGTTCAGACCCATCGCCCCCACGTACCAGCCTCTGTTCTCATCGCCCAACATGGCGCTCTGTGGAATCCGAACGTCCTCGAAGAACGTTTCGTTGGTCCTGGACATTCCGTAGGTCGTGCCCTTGGGCGCGGTGGGGGCGTTCTGGATTGTCCACAGTGGCCGCACGGTGATGCCCGGAGTGTCCATAGGCACGAGGAAGATGGATATGCCTCGATGTCGAGGGGCGTCCGGGTCGGTCCGGGCCATCAGGTAGATGTGAGTGGCGTAGTGGGCGGAGGATGTGAACATCTTCTGGCCGTTGATGACCCAGTCGTCACCGTCCTTGACAGCCTGGCACTGGAGTCCGGCCAGGTCGGCGCCTGCCTGCGGCTCGGTGAAACCGAGAGCGAGATCGATGTCGCCGTTGATAAGACCTGGCAGGAAGAACTGTTTCTGTTCCTCGGTGCCGGCCGCAAGAATCGCTGGAGCGCCGCTTCCGGCGCCGCCGACGCCTATGCCGACACGGGAGAACTCCTCTTCGACGATGTACTGGTGAATTCGACTGCCGTCCTGGCCTCCGTATTCTTTGGGCCAGCTTATGCCGACCCAGCCCCTCTCAGCAATCTTTCTGCGCAGCTCCTTGTAATGAGGGCCGGAGCCGCCTTCCTCACCGTCTTCGAGTTCGGCGATGACCTCGTCGGTCACGTTTTCCGCAATGAACTGGCGGACCTCGTCTCTCATGGTTTCCTGTTCTTGGGTGAATCCGAATTCCATAGCGCTCCTACTCCTGGTTTCAAGGCGCGGCAGTTCGAACGGTAATCAGACGCGAAGGATGCTGGCGGTTGCTGTGGAACAGAGGGCTCCAAGCGACCGCGTGCCCATTTTCCTGTGGCGTAGGCGCGATGTCAAGTGAGGCAAGTAGTGAGTAGTGGCGCTGCATATGTCCCAGCGAAGCATGGGGTGGTTGGTCTGACTAGGACGGCCGCCCTCCAGTACGCCCAGGACGGAATTCGTATCAATGCGGTCTGTCCCGGTTATATCGAAACACCAATGACTGCCGGGATCCGTAGCGACTCTGAACTCGGGTCGCAAATCACGGCAAAATACCCAATCGGCCGAATGGGAACTCCGGAAGAGACTGCGCAGGCAGAAGTCTGGCTTTTTACGGGCGGCGCCTCGTTCGTCACTGGACGCGCGATGGCGGTCGATGGTAACTGCACAGCGCAATAGCTCAGCAAATCGCCGGTGACATTCTGCCGATGAGGTCTGAATACCGTCAGCGCCGTGGACGTCGAACTTCAGTCCGCTTTGTTGACGTTGGGCTGCAACTCTGTAACCTCCTCGAATTGGCGGACCAATGTTGGAGTCCTCTGCTTCATCATGCGCTGGATGACCAGATGCATCCAGACCAGTGAAATCACTGACACGATGGCAAGGAACATCCAGGCGGTGGTCCAGATTCCGGTGCCCCTCAGCAGATATCCAAAGATGACCGGGCAGATGAACCCGCCGAGTCCGCCCAGGACTCCGACCATTCCTCCAACGACGCCAACGTCGTTGGGGAAGTAGTCTGGAATGTGCTTGTAGACTGCGGCCTTCCCGATGCCCATAGCGATGCCGGCGATGAAGACAAACGCGGTAAATATCCACACGTTGGCCTGGAAGTATATGTTGGTGACTCCTCGGGCCAGCAACTCCTTCTTCTCGACCTCGTCGCCCACGTCCACAACAGGCTCATGCCAGAATGACGAGGTAGGGAAGACCAGTACCCCCTCTTCACGATCTTCAGCCGATACCTCCTGGCGAGGCGAGAGGGCATACGTTTTGTCGGCCACAATGATTTCGTCAGGGCCAACCGATGTCACCGTGCCTGTCCGCGCAGCGGTGACGCCCTGTCCTGGCGACTGAATGTCCATGCGAGGGACTATCAACAAGATGAAGCAGATTACGCAAATACCGAGCACCCAATACATGACGGTGCGCGCGCCCCAATAGTCCGACATCCAACCGCCAAGGGCGCGTATCACGCCGGATGGCAGGCTAAAGATTGAAGTCATCAACCCTGCGCTGGCTATGGTCATGGAGTAGGCATTGACGTAGTAGGGGACGAGCCACTGCGCCAGCGCAACGAACCCGCCGAATACCAGGAAGTAGTAAAGGCCGAATCGCCAGACTCGTATGTGCCGGAGTGGAGATAGGCGGTCCATCAGGGTCAGCCCTTCGATCTGCTCCACCTTCCGTGAGTGGGTTAGCAAAAAGAACAAAACTCCGGTGATGACCAGCGTGGCCGCATATATTTGTGGAAGAGTCCGCCATCCCTCAAGGTTGGCTCCGTTGTCAGTGAGTAGTCTGAGGATGAACGGAGCGCCCATCGCCGTGAGCGCCGCGCCTGCGTTCCCGGCGCCGAAGATGCCCAATGCCGTTCCCTGTCTCTCCGGGCTGAACCACACGGAGGTGTAGGCTATGCCGATCGCGAACGATGCGCCGGTCAGCCCAAAACCCAACCCCGTTAAAAGGAAATGGAGGTAGCTGTCTGCAAAGCTGACCAGGAACATCGGCACTGAGGAAATCAGCAGCAACGTTCCAAAGACGATTCGACCTCCGTACCTGTCGGTCAGAATGCCTCCAGGAAGCCGAGCTACTGCTCCGGTGAGCACAGGAATGCCAATCAGCCAACCCATCTGGGCTTTGTCCCACTGGTAAACGTCGTTGTCCACAAGGTATGTGATAAGCACGCTGTTCATCATCCAGGCTGCGAAGCAGATCATGAATGCCAGCGTGTTCACCGTCAGTACAATATAACCACGACGTTGGTCGTTCATTGCGGTTGTTTCTCCATCGATCACGGCTCCAGACGCCGGAGGTATTTTGGTCTTGCCTTTGAGAGCTAAACTCTGGTGAAGGCCGGGGCCTATTATACAACTTGAAGACCTCGGATTTCCTGCCTAGAGCCTAATGTATTTGAGAACCTACGAGGCGCCGGAAATACGATTATCGAAAGTAGTGTGGAGCCTGTATCAGGTTGGTTGGTTCTCACCACCCTGAGGCGTGGCGAAGCATCTGGTCGAAGCACAATCAAGCCCTGGAGTATTGACGATCAGATTCTTCACCGCCGTTCAGAATGGCTCGTCCTGACAACTGACACCTGGAGCCGCCTTTCGTGCAATGGCGTGGCTTAATGAGCGTCGATCTTGGTCTGCGCCACGTTTTCAGTTCTCAACCGAATCAGTTGATACAGGCTTGGTCGCGCGCAGGCCGTGCACGATGTCAGGAGATGACCTTCGGCAATCCGCGCTCTAGGACGATCTTGTGCCTGCGGTGTCACCGGACATCCTGGTGAACCGCACCCTCTCATTCCACACATGCGGCGCCTCGTCTTCGGCAGACTGCGCCAAAATGTTGCTCAGCGTCGC
>JASLRP010000503.1 GCA_030743915.1 SAR202 cluster bacterium
CGCGGTGGATATGGCTTCATTCTGAATGATCGAGTTGGTCCAGGATGGATGAAAATCTGTAATCGGAACGTTCAATACCTGGTCATCATGGGTGATCTTCAGTAGGTCTCTCCCTGCCTGATTCATGTAGATCACGCGACCTTCATGGTTGGCGATGCCCACCAGGTCTGTCGTGGCGTTCATCATAGTGGTGAGCCGGTCCTGGGCTTCCTGAGACGCTTTGAGTTGAGCGTACAGTTCCGAGTTGGCAATCGTTCCAGCTATCTGGTCGGCCACTAATCTTGCCACAGCCAGGTCTTCGTTTGTGTATGCGTTTTGGGCGGCGGTCCTGATTTGGAGAACGGCTATTGTTTGGTTGTTGTGCACCAGTGGAACTCCGAGGAACGAGCGCATTCCGGATTTGAACGAAACTGAAAGCGCAGGAACTTCAGCTTCGATCCACTCCAGTGAGACGTTTTGAATTATCGCGCCTACCCTTGATCGCACAATTTTGCCCGCCATACTGCCGGCAAACCCAACTGCGTCCCCGACCTGACGGCCTGGTATGTTATTGGCTCCCGATACGTATGAAATGATAGAAGTTCGTTTCTCGTGATCCATTATGCTGATGTGCAGCGTTTCGAAATGAATCAGTTTTTGGACCTCCTGGGCGAACTCCTCATAAACCTCGTCGATATCCAGTGACGAACTGATGACTTTGCCAATTTCGGCCATAACCTCTTGCTGCCGGGCAAGGGCGTGAGCCTCTGCCTCACTTATTCTCAGCGCCTGCTCGGTTCGTAATTGCTCTGCGTATAGTTGAGAATTGACGATTGAACTGCTCAGGTGGGTGGCAGCTCGTTGGGCCAGAATCAGGTCACGTTTCGAGTAGGCGTTTGCCTGCTTGGAACGGATACTCAACGTGCCCAGCGCTTCGTCGCGAGCGATTAGCGGCACAACCAATGAAGAGACAAGACTGTAGTCCTGGCCAGAACTCAGTTCAGGTGACTGGGCTAGCGGGTCAAGCCATTCGCCACTCCCTGCTATCACCCCGGTTTTGCTTTGGACGACGAACTCAATCACAGAACCCTTTATCGCTATTGTTGATCCTGCTTGCCCACCGGAGATTTCAACGCCGGTCGCGTACTGTTGAGTCGCGGTCCCTTCCTCCAGGTTTACCCTGGAAACAGCCAGCCTGTCGAAAGGGAGAACTCGCGCCACTTCGTCGACGAAACGCTGGTAAACCTCGCTGATGTCCAGAGTTGACCCCACAATTCGGCCAATCTCACCCAACGCCTCACGTTCCTCAGATTCTCGCGAAATCTCAGCGTGAAGACGGGAAGAGGCCACAGCGTCGGCGACCTGTGCTGCCACGCTCTCGGCGAAGGATATGTGTTGGTCTGTGTACGCGTTTTTCTGGCTGGTCCGTATGTGCAGGGCCCCGATTGGCTGGCCGTTGGACACCAGCGGCACAACCATCAGCGATTTCAGTCCAGCGGACACCGCTGCGGCGTTCAATGGATTTGTTGTGTCTTCGCCACCAATGAGCGTTTGACGGAGGGTCAGCGCCGTCTGCGTGAGTCCTTCATTCGATTGACGCACTTTACCAACGGCCAGATACGGGATTTCTAATCCCGAGACACACATATTGATGACTTTGTCCCCGTCTTCAGGCAACACCGTCGAGATGGTCATTCTTTCATTGGGAACGAACTGTCGGACCGCCTGGGCAAATTTGTCGAACACCTCCTCAATTTTCAGAGACGATCCGATTATTCGACTGATCTCTGCCAACGCGGCGCTTCTATTGGCCAAGTTCAGCGCTTGGGATTCGCTATTTCTCAGGGCTTCTTCAGTCTCCAGCTGTTCGATGTAGAGTTCCGAATTTGCGATTGAGCTGCTCAGGTGGGCAGCAACACGTTGGGCCAGATCAAGGTCACGGTCCGCATAGGCGTTGACCTGCTTGGACCGAATGTTCAACGTCCCGAGGACCTCGTCTCGGGCGATCAACGGCACAATCAATGACGAGACAAGCCCGAATTCTTGGCCTGGTCCAAGCCCAGGGTGTTTGGCCTGCAGGTCGTGCCAATCATCGGGCCCGGCAATCAGTCCACTTCTGCTTTGGACAACCGCCTCTACCAGCGATCCCTTGAGAGCCAGTGTAGTTCCGGCTCGTCCGCTGGGAATGTCAACACCTGTCACGTACAGTTGGACCCCAATTCCAGTCTTCGAATCTGCTCTGGAAACCGTAAGCCTATCGAACGGGAGGACCCGAGCCACCTCATGGGCGAAGCGTTCGAATATTCCATCCGTGTCCAGTGATGAGCCTACGATTCGGCTGATTTCGACCAGCGCTTCGCGTTCGACAGCCTCACGGGATAACTCTGCGTGAAGCTGCGAGGAGGCGACAGCGCCAGCGACTTGCGTTGCTACGCTCTCGGCAAAGGTGACGTGCCTTTGATTGTATGCTTCCTCCAGGCTTGTCCTGAAGTGCAGGACGCCAACCGGCTCGTTCTCCGATATCAACGGCACAACAAGCAGTGACCGCAATCCTGCCTCGGTCGTGGCGGGATTTGAGCGATGAATCTCTTCTTGGCTGACGATGACGCTGCGGCGAGACCTCATCGCCCTCGGCGTGAACCCGCCTCTGGGCGCGCGCGAAGCGCCTTGTTCCCATCCAGATAGAACCTGCCCCCAGACGCACAGATTCACCACAGTGATCTCGTCACCCGGGGCTATTGCGGAAAGCACAATTCGGTCTGCTGGCATCAATTCCGCCACACGTTGAGCGAAATCATCGAAGACTTCAGTGATGTCCAACGACGAGCTTATTATCCTGCCGATCTCTGCGATGGCCGCATTCTCTCTCGCCAGATCACGGGCCTGTTCCTCGCTCTGGTGGAGTTCCTGAGTGCGCTCTTGCACGCGATGCTCAAGCTCATCGTAGGAGCGCTGGAGCGCCTGCTCTGCTTCGACACCTTCTGTGTAAAGACGGGAGTTTGCCACGGCGCCAGATATCTGGAGTCCGACCTGAAAGGCGAGTTCCAGATCGTGGTCATCGTAGGCGCGCTCGGCGGTTGAGCCGATGTAGAGGACCCCAATGGCTTGATCATTGGAAATCAACGGAACGCCAACATAGGACCTGATTCCTGCTTGGCCTGCCGGCTCCCGGGTGACCCGATTGCGATTGTCTTCTTCGGTTCCAAACTCCCCACTGATCCCATCTCTTGACCGGATCACTCGGTCGGCGAATGATCCTGCAAGCGAGGAGACATACCCTACGTCCCTGTCGCTCACTTCGATTCCTTGGGTATATGCGACGGTCCAAGTGTCTTGATCTGCGTCGATCAGGCCGATTGTGATCCTGTCATACGCCATCAGCTTGCCGAGTTCCTCGGCGAATTTGCCATATTGCTGCCCGATATCCAGCGAAGAGCCGATTATCCGGCCAATCACAGCCAGGGATTCGCGCTCCTGGGCAGCCCGAGATAGGGCCGCGTGCAGTTGGGTGTTGGCGACGGCCCCTGAAATCTGCGCCGCCACACGGCGAACCGTTTCAAGGGACCGCTCTGTGAATGCTCCAGAGGTTCGGGAGTCGAGAATCAAGACTCCCGGCACGTCGTCGTTTGCCACAAGCGGCACGCCCAGGGATGATTGAATTCCCGCATCGTATATCGGAATTGCGCCTGGGAACAGGCTTTCTGGAGGCGCATCAGCCAGGTTATAGATGTTGCCTTGCGGGTTCTCAATAATCAGTTTTGTGAAGGAGCCTTCCAGAGGGACGAAGTCATGTCGCCTCCGACCTGGCACGTCCACACCGGCCTGGTGGGCCAATTGGTAGACGGTCCGTTGTCTATTGACTCTGATGATCGCGATTCGGTCAAAGGAGACCAGCTTTGCAACTTCGTGAGCGAACCGTTCGTAGACTTGTTCCAGGTCCAGCGATAGGCTGATAATACGGCCAATCTCGGCCATGACCGCGTTCTCATTTGCCAGTCTGCGCGACTCTTCCTCTCGCTGTTTCAACTCTGCGGTGCGTAGTTCCACGCGCTCTTCCAACACATCGTAGCTTCGTTGAAGGGTCTTTTCGGCGACGTGCCGTTTTTGTATCTCAGTCTTGGCCCGTTCCCAATAGTCCCTCAACAACCCGACGATGATGGCTACGGCAAACAGCGCTCCGAATCCCAGGCCACTGCCACCCGCCACCCACGAGCCGAATGAATCAACGGCCAGCACAAAAACCGCGAACAAGCTGATGAGCAGAGCCACCACCGATGCGACCAATGCGCCACGCGTGCCGAAAAACCATGTCGACGCCAGAACTGGCACGACAGAAAGCATACCGACGTTGTTGCTCAAGCTCGAATAAGCCACTGAAAAAACGATGGCGTAAATGGCGAAAAGGACCGAGACAATCGCCAGCTTATACCCAGACCCGCTACGGTCGGACAGAGATGTCAATGTGTGTTGGCCCAGCTTGAAATTCGAAAGGTCGAGCAAATAAGGTGCAACCTCATGCGTCTCTGAAATACATCATATTGGCAGATGATGTCGCGCTCATGCAAACAAATAAAGTGATGATTGATTAAGGAATAAGTTAAACATTATGCGCTGACAAAAAACCCAGGATTGGCTTTGATATACGTGCAACCGATCTTGTCTGACAGAGGAAACTGGACGCACAGCCTCTCTCAGGTCGAGCGCTGTGGGGATTCCATGAAGTTTCGGCTGACATAAGGACCGACGAACCCTGAAAACGCATCTTGACCCGTGCCAGTCCGATCAATATACTCTGCCCATCTCTGGCGTAACCGATCCTTCTTGCGATGTCGAGAGATCAGAGCACGACGAGAACAGGCCGCCTGAGCAACAAGTCAACAGAACAAAGCGCCCAATGAGAACGTCGGAGAGATAATGTCCCAGTAAAGTGGCGCTGACCACCGCCTGTGGCGGTTGCAAAGTGGACCACCGCTAGCCTTCACTCAAGAGCAGATATTAACGCTCTGAGAGAAGGTGGAAGGGATGTACTCAGTGGAGTTGTATAGCCGGGTTCGCCGAGCCTGCCACGTAGAAGGGATGAGCATTCGAGAAGCGGCCAGGGTGTTCGGGTTGCATCGGGACACCGTTCGCAAGATGCTCATGCACTCTGTGCCTCCAGGGTATCAGCGCAGAGAGCCGCCACGTAGTCCCAAGCTAGATCCATTCAAGGGCATCATCGACCAGATCCTTCGGGATGACCTGCAGATCCCTAAGAAGCAACGTCACACGGCCAAGCGGATCTATCACAGGCTTCGGGACGAGCATT
>JASLRP010000504.1 GCA_030743915.1 SAR202 cluster bacterium
CCAGGTCACCGAGGTGGTGACGGAGGTCTCCATGCACTACGTCCCCGGAGAAGCGGAGGGCAGGGCGTACGTGGAGAAAGTACTGAGAGAGTTGGAGTTCGTGCTGATTGAAATCACGCCGACGAGCGTTATTGGCTTCGATGGAGTGGATTGAGTCGTCTCTTGGATGTTTGTGACTGAAATTGTTGATTCCAGTTTTCTCTCAAAGGCTGTAGAATTGCGCGCATCACAATACCGGGGGAGGGAATTGTTCGATGAATCCAGTAAGTCTGTTCGACCTTGAGAAGATGGCGAAGCAGGTGATGCCCCACAATTCATGGGAGTTTGTGGATGCTTCGTCAAGCGACGAGATCACCAAACGGCGGAACCGCACCGCCTTCGACGAAATCACTATCAATCCAAACTTCCTGATCGACGTGGGCAATCGAGACCTGTCGGTCAGCATCTTGGGCGAGAAGATCGACTTTCCGATAATGATCGCTCCGGCTGGGGGCCAACGTTCGATACATCCTGACGGGGAACAGGCGACCGCGCGGGCGGCAGGCTCGGCTGGCACGCTTTACGCGCTGGCCACCAGTTCGGGCTACAGCATAGAAGAGGTCGCGGAAGTCGCAACGGGCCCTCTGTGGTTCCAGTTGTATCACTTCAACGACATGGTATCTGAACTTCTTGTGACCAGAGCCAAAGCCGCCGGATTCAAGGCAATTTGCCTCACTATCGACACTCCAGTTGCCAGCCCCAAAGAACGGGACATTCGCGCCGACGTGACGCGCAACCCTGATCTGTTTTGGGGCAGCTTGCGGGACCGCCCCGACCTGGCGGCTCTGCGAGAAGTAGGGATTCCCGACATGGCGGATTGGAGTCCTCCGGGATACACGGGCCTCACGTGGGACAGGCTGGGATGGCTGAAGGATCTCACCGGCTTGCCATTGGTCATCAAGGGCGTTCGCACCGTGGGCGACGCCATCCAGGCGGCTGAGTACGGCGCCGATGCTATCGTTGTCTCGAATCACGGCGGCAGACAACTGGATGGCACTAAATCATCGATTGAAACTCTGCCGGGCATAGCTGGCGCAGTGGGTGACAGGCTTGAGGTTTACCTGGACTCCGGTATCAGGCGAGGACTGGACGTTTTGAAGGCGATAGCTCTGGGAGCGCGAGCCGTGATGATGGGACGCCCCTTGTATTGGGGACTCGCCGTCAACGGAGAGGCGGGAGTGCGCACGGCTTTGGACATCCTTAGGATTGAGTTTGACAGGGCGATGGCCTATTGCGGGCGTACCAGCGTCGCTGATATCGACCGCCACCTCGTATCGCTGCCGAACGAAGCATAGCCAACGAGTTCCAAGCCTGCCAGACTTGTCAGACGTGCGCATCGGGTGATACAACAGACCGAAGCAGTTCACCAAGCCTGGAGGTTTTCGAAATGGCAGACCGACTTCATACACCCCTTTGCGAAATGCTGGGGATCGAGTATCCGATTGTCCTGGCCGGGATGGCCGCTGGAGGCGGCGCTCAATCTACCGCGCCAACTCCGGTAAAACTGGTGGCCGCCGTGACAAACGCCGGCGGTCTCGGAGTAATGGGCGACAACTTTGGGAACCTTGATGACCTGGACGCCGGCATCAAGGAGCTTCGCAGTCTGGTGGGAGACCGCCCCTTCGGAGTGGACTTTTTGCTTCCGGCGACGCGCGCCGAGATTACCACATCTGACAAAGAGCTTATCTATGCTCAACTAGAAAAAGATCATCCCAAGCACGTCGCCGTGGTTGAGGAACTCATCAAAGAACATGGACTGGACCGGGCAGGACTCGCTCCTTCGGAGCCGATGTCTACAGACCTTCTGAATCGCAAGATCGAAGTGCTACTGGACAACAAGGTGCCCGTGTTCGCCGCCGCTCTTGGGGACCCGGCGATGATGACAGAACGCGCCCATGACCAGGGCATGAAGGTCATAGGGATGGCCGGCGCTGTGCGCCACGCCGAGCGACATGTTGCGGCCAATGTGGACATCATCACGGCTCAGGGCACCGAGGCTGGAGGCCACACCGGATACATCTCGACAATGGTGTTGGTCCCGCAGGTGGTTGACGCCGTCGCTCCCATGCCGGTGCTGGCGGCTGGCGGCATAGGCTCGGGCAGGCATCTGGCCACGGCTCTGGCTCTCGGCGCTCAGGGCGCTTGGGTCGGCACCGCCTTCCTGACCTCCGAAGAGACGAACATACCGGAAGACCATCAGCAGCAGATTCTGGGCGGCAGGTCATCCGACTTCACCACGAGCAAGTTCATGTCCGGCAAAAACCAGCGTTCCTACAACAACGCGGTCAAACAGGCGTGGGCGGCTTCCGGTCTCGAAAACCTGGAAATGCCCCTCCAGGGGATTCTACAAGAGCCGTTCACTCGCGCCGCGAGAGAGGCTGGAAGATACGATCTGGTTGGCAACCCGTCCGGGCAGATCAGCGGGATGCTGAACGAACGTCGTCCGGCCAAGGATATTCTGATGGATATGGTGAACGAGGCGCGTGACACCATCAGTGGCCTTCAAAAGCATCTCTAGCGCGCCTGGACGGACCCAGCCTCACTAAATCAAAGACAGACCATTTCGAGGGGGATGATAATGGCCTTGCCTGACCGTATGAAGTTCGGAGTTTTTCTGGGACCTTTCCATCGAGTTGGAGAGAATCCGACTCTGGCCCTGGACCGCGACCTGGAGCTGGTCCAGTGGCTGGACCAGTTAGGATATGATGAGGCTTGGATAGGCGAGCATCACAGTGCCGGGTGGGAGACCATATCGTCGCCCGAACTGTTCATGGCGGTGGCGGCAGACCGCACTCAATACATCAAGATGGGCACGGGAGTCATCAGCCTCCCGTACCATCATCCTCTCATGGTGGCAAATCGCATGGTGCAGCTTGACCACATGAGCCACGGACGCGTTATGCTGGGCGTAGGCCCTGGCGCTCTGCCCAGTGACGCCTACATGATGGGAATCGACCCCACAACTCAGCGCGAGAAGATGGACGAGGCCCTGGGGATCATCTTGAGGTTGTTCACCGAGGAC
>JASLRP010000505.1 GCA_030743915.1 SAR202 cluster bacterium
GGGGTGGATTGATTCGCGTCCGAGAATTCGACATGAAGGACGCCTACAGCTTCGATGCCGACGAGGAAGGGCTGGATCTGAGTTATCAGGCGATGGTGCAGGCTTACAAGAATATTTTCTCTCGTTGTGGTCTCGATGCCATCATGGTTGACGCCGACAGTGGCGCCATCGGCGGCAAGGACTCCCAGGAGTTCATTCTTTTGGCTGACGCGGGCGAGGACACGATCATACTATGCCCTTCGTGTGACTACGCTGCAAACGGCGAGAAAGCCGAGTTCAAGAAAGAATCAGCCCCCGCCGAAGATGCGCTGCCGTTGGAAGAGGTGCATACGCCGGACATTCGGACAATCGAAGCGTTGGCGTCTTACCTCGGAGTCCCTGAGTCCAAAACGCTCAAGGCCGTGTTCTATGTGGCCGATGGACAATTCACTTTCGTTGTCATCAGAGGCGATCTTGAAGTCAACGAAATCAAATTGAACAATGCCCTATCCGCTGTCGAGTTGAGACTCGCGACTCCTCAGGAAGTCGCGGCGGCAGGCGTCGTGGCAGGCTCCGCGTCCCCTGTGGATCTTGATGGAGTGCGCATTGTCGCAGATGACTCGATTGACCTCGGCTCCAACTTCGTAGTGGGAGCGAACAAAGATGGCTACCATCTCAAAAACGCAAATATCCCCAGGGACTTCTCGCCAGATATCAAAACCGACATCGCGATGGCTCAGGCTGGCTACGCTTGCCCACAGTGCAATTCGGCGCTGGAAACCCGCCGAGGCATTGAGGTAGGGCACGTCTTCAAACTGGGCACAAGATACAGTGACATTCAGGAAGCCAATTACCCTGACCAGGACGGAGAGAGGCACCCCATCATGATGGGGTGCTACGGCATCGGGGTCGGGAGACTGCTGGCGGCCTCCATCGAACAGCACAATGACGACAACGGGATCGTGTTCCCCAAGCCAATCGCGCCCTACGATGTTCAGCTAGTGGGATTGAACATGCAGAACGATGAGGTCATCGAGTCGGCGAATTCGCTGTACGAGGAGTTGACCGCCGCCGGGCTATCGACCCTCTTCGATGACCGAAGCGAGACGGCTGGAGTCAAGTTCAACGACGCCGACCTGTTGGGATTACCGGTGCGGGTCGTGGTCAGTCCTCGGAACCTCAAGCAGGGCGTGGTTGAGATCAAAGAGCGCTCATCCGACGATGCTAACACCGTCGAAACCGGGGAGGCCGTCGAGGTCGTACGCGGCCTAATTAACGCCTAGCCGATCCCGGAAATAGCCAATCACTCGTTCCGCGTAGTCATCTGGATGTTCAATGTAGGCATCCAGATGGTCGGAGCCCTCGACCGCCCAGAGAACGCTGCCCTGGGGAGCGGCATCGAACACTCTTTGCCCATGGTCCACAGGGATTCGTGTGTCTCCGGTGCCGTATATGACCATGATCGGGTAACCCAGTTGGGACACTACCTTCTCCGGCGCCATTGCGTTCACGTCGATGTCGTAAAGGAGATCAGCCCACATCTTGGCCATCGGAATGAACATGGGCACGAGCCACTCAGGGAACGGAGTTTTCCGCGCTGTTTCCTGGGCGATTAGCTCTGACGCCACGGCATATGGGCTGTCCAACACCAACGCCGTTATTGCCGATTCTTCTGCCGCGGTCATTGCCGATGTTCCCGCTCCCATCGACAGGCCCAGTACCCCGATTTTTCCAGGAGCGATGCCTCGTGTTTGCAGATAATCGAAAGCGCCAAGGACATCGAATCGCTCATGGTATCCGCCAGTCGTCTTATCCCCTTCGGACAAACCGTGGGCCCGTAGATCAAACATCAGAAAACCGAACCCTTCTCCGTAAAGGGTGGCCGCAAACTCTGTCATGAGGTCGCCGGTCCGCTGGGATCCGATGCCATGCACGAAAATTATTGTTGGAGAAGAAGGTTGACCGGCCACATACCATCCGTTCAAGCTCACATCTCCAGTGCGTGACTCAAAATCGACATCTTCAAATGCAATCCCGTGAGCTGCCAGGCTGTCTTCGAGATCTTCCCGTTCTGCTCCAGTTACGCCCGCCGCGATCAGGTAACCTACCCCTGCGTACATGACCAGCAGAACAACTACGACAATGGGGATCGCGAATCGCGCTAAGCGCATCACTTACTCCGCAATTTCAGGATCTGTGACAGATTTTCCATTGTGTCCCTCGATGCAGTAGTATGTTGCTGCCGAAAGTCTAATCCATTTCGGTCAATAGTATCTCATATTGCATGCTGATAATACCGAGATTACAGAGGGCCAGGAGAATACAAATGAGCGGAATTTGGCAAGGGGACACTCGATGCGTGGTGATGTTGGGTTTCGATGTTGACGGCGTCTCCAGCGCTCTGAACAGCAATCCCGACACCGCCAAACTGCCCAGCTTCATGTCCATGAGAGAATACGGCCCCAGCGTGGCCGCTCCTCGCATCCTTGACGTTCTGGACAAACACGATATCAAAGCCAGCTTCTATATACCGGGTTATGTCGCCGAAACCCACGAAACGTTGGTTGCTGATATTGCCGACCGAGGCCACGAGGTCGCGCATCACGGCTACATGCACGAAGCTCCGGCGACTCTGACCCCCGAACAAGAGTTGGAAGTGCTGGACAGGGGCAGCAGTGTCCTTGAGGGCATCACGGGTCAGCGTGTCCTGGGGTATCGCTCCCCCAGTTGGGAGTTGAGCGAATATTCGATCCAGTATCTGATCGACCGAGATTTCGTGTACGACTCCAGTCTCATGGGAGACGACATCCCCTACGTTGTCACCGAGGGGGACTCCCAGTTGGTCGAAATTCCCGTCCATTGGGAGTGGGACGACCATCCCTATTTCAGCTTCGCCCCGGCCCTGGGGGGACGAAGCGCGATGGCAAGTCCGGACCAAGTTTATCAAGTCTGGAGCGCCGGATTCGAAGGGGCCTATCACTATGGGAGGTCTTTCGTTCTGACGATGCACCCTCACATCATCGGAAGGCCGGGCAGGCTCCGAATGCTGGAACGGTTGATCAACTACATCAAATCCATGCCAGGCGTCGAATTCCGCCGAGCAATCGACGTGGCAAACGAATGGCCGAATCAATAGATCACAAGTGGGAGTCTGTCAAATGACAGTCCTGACATTGGTGCCAACCTCTCGCGAATTGGATGCTCTGGAAGCGTCTTTCCATGACATGAATATCATTGGCGAGCCGACGGCGCTGGGCCGTCTTGAAGCAAAGTCGTATCTGGATGGGCGTATGATAGTGGCTTCTGGCGGGCTTGGGAAAACTCAGTTTGCCATCCACACACAACATTCGGTGGAGGCCATCCCCAACGTTTCCGTTGCTTTGTGCTTGGGTTCGGCTGGCGGGTTGAACAGCGATTTGAATATTGGCGATGTTGTGGTGGCAACCGAGACAGTTGAGCACGATTTCAACCGGGGTCTGATACCAGGACCCCTGCCGGAATTTGAAGGCGACGCCCGATATATCTTCGCGGTCCGGGCCAGCAGATCGTTTGACGAATTGCCGTTCGCGGTCAAATTCGGGAGGGTGGCGTCTGGAGACGAAGCAATCATGACCACAACCCGCGCAGCTGAAGTCACAACCGCAACCGGAGCCATAGCCGTCGCCTGGGAAGGCGCAGGAGGCGCCAGAGCGTGCAGGTTCGCAGAGGTGCCATTCGTGGAGATCAGAGGAATAAGCGATATGGCAAACGAGGAAGCCGAGTCAGCATTCTTCGAGAACATACCGGCCACAATGAAGAACCTTGCGATGTTTCTCAACAAGTTTGTAACTCTGATGCCCTCAAGCTGAATCATGCGCCTGTCGGACAAAATTGCTAGGGCGCCAACCCCGTGCTAGAATTCCGTGGAGTCAGACGAGGTTGCATTTCTTGCAAGACTCAACAGGATATCTAATCAACCCGTGAACGCCAGTTCACGACGCGGAGAGGAATCACATGGCCCTGCCCGATAGAATGAAATTCGGAATATTCATGGCGCCCTTTCACTGGTTGGGCGAAAATCCGACGCTGGCAATTGAGCGTGATCTAGAGACTGTGGAATGGCTGGATTCCCTGGGCTTCGATGAAGCCTGGATCGGCGAACATCATAGCGCAGGCTGGGAGAACATCGCCTCGCCGGAGTTATTCATCGCCGCTG
>JASLRP010000506.1 GCA_030743915.1 SAR202 cluster bacterium
GAATCTGCGCTCCAAAAGGCCGAATGCGTACTCGGTGAGAGACCTGGATTTGGTGAACCGCATTGCTGACCAGATCGCGGGAGCAGTCCAGAACTCCGTCCTCCACGACAACCTGGAGCAGAACGTCAAAGAGTCTGAAACCATGGCAGAGGTAGGCAGAATAATCAACTCCTCTCTAGCCATCAACGAAGTGTACGAACGGTTCGCCCTGGAGGTCGCGAAGATCATTCCCTTTGACCTGATCACGGTTTCCAGGATCGACCTGGAAGCTAACACCAACCGAACAGAGTATGTCTCAGGGATCACAGCTCAAGACCGGCAACCCGGAGCCGAAACGACAATAACCGGGACCCTGGCGCAAGCCGCGTTGGACCGCAGCGAAGCCGTGCTGCTGACCGGCGAACCAGACTCCCAACAGGTGCAACAGTATCCTGAAGCGGTAAGCACTTTTCGATCAGGCATACGCGCTTCCCTTGCCGTTCCTCTGTTGTCCAGAGACGAAATAGTCGGAGTGTTGTACCTGCAATCAAGAGATATTAACGCCTATGATGACTCGCACATGACGTTAGCCAGCCGGGTCGCTACTCAGATATCTGAAGGGATTGCCAACGCCGAGCTTCACGCCACCATTGAGCGGGAAGGCATGGAAAGACAGGTGATCGGCGAAATTGGAAGGATCATCAGTTCGTCCTTTGACATCGAAGAAGTGTACGAAGCCTTCGCGATCAGCGTCGGAAATCTCATCCCCTTCGACACGTTGAACATCAGCTCCACCGACAAAGAAAACAGCAGGCTGACCGTTCTCTATGGCCACGGTTCTACCGTGATCGGAAGGCAGCCCGGCTCTCATATCCAGATGGAAGGCACACTGGCTGGCGAAACAGCTGAAAACCGCCAGAGCTCAATCGTCCAGGACGAACAGGAGGCCATCCGGAATCGCTATCCGATGCTCGCGCCAGCGCTGGATGCCGGTTTAAGATCGTTCCTGGCCGTGCCGTTGATACACAACGACGAAGCAATCGGGGTTCTTCAAGTGCGGTCAAAAACGCGCAAAGCCTACACCCAGGCCCATAGGGAGTTGGCGGACCGAATCAGCCACCAGATTGCCGGAGCGATCGACAATGCCAGGCTCCACGCCACCCTGGAAAGCGCGGCCAGAGAGCGAGAGGTATTAGCGGAAATTGGTCGAGTGATTAGCTCATCAATAGAGACAGAGGACGTTTACGAGTCCTTTGCTCAGCAGGTCAAGCTTCTGCTTCCGTTCGACAGGCTGGCCGTCACGACTGTCGAAGCTGAATTTGGCCGTATATCCCATCCGTACGTGTCTGGCATCAGAATTCCAGGTTGGGAACCGGGTGAATACCATCCGTACGAAGGCTCGGCCACCCAAAAGGTTCTCGAGGCCCGGACGGGTTTGGTGGTGGCTGAAGATGATGGCAACGATTCAGAGCCTCCATTTCCCAACCTCAGAGCCGCCGAATCCTCGGAGCTTCGCTCGATGGTAACTGTCCCTCTCTATGCATCCAATCAACCTGTTGGCACGTTGACTCTCAGGTCCAAGAATCCCGATGAGTACACACAGGCGTCGCTGGATCTGGCGCAGAGAATCGGAAACCAGATCGCCGGCGCCATCTACAACGCCCAGCTTTACGCCAAACTTACCGCCGCACAGGAAGCTCTGGAGGATGGCGAACGCAGATATCGCACGCTCGTCGAGTCCGGCAGCGACGTGGTGTACACCGCCGACGAGACCGGCAGCTTCAGTTTTGTTGCGCCGGCAGTCGAAAGACTCACCGGCTATCTTCCAGAAGAGTTGGAAGGCAATCACTTCACCTCGCTGATCCACAAAACTGGGTCAGCACCACTCGTCGGTTCTACCGACGCCAATTCACGGATCAGATTTCGGAGACCACACACCAGTTCCCGATCACAACCAAATCCGGACAGACTCGTTGGGTAGAGCAGAGGGTGACGCTGCTGAATCCTGGAGATGACAGCCCGAGCTTCCATGGCGTTGTTCGTGACATCACCGACCGTCGCGTCGCTGAAGAAGCGGAGCTTCAGAGAGCCTCAGCCGAGGCTCGCGCCGGAGCCCTGCAGAGGACCAGCCAGCGGGTGGTTACCGCCCAAGAGATGCTCAGAAGGGACATCGCGCAACAGCTGCACGGGTCGATTCAGAACCGCCTGATACTGCTTTTGCACCGCCTTGGGATGGCCTTAAGCAAAGTCACAGACGGGGATGCCCACAGCGATATCAAGGAAATCCATCAGGACCTCAGCGTCATCCTGGAGACAGACATACGCGACATCAGCAGACAGCTTTACCCATCCATACTTAGGCAGGGCATTGTGCCTGCGGTCCAGAGCCTGACAGACCGAATCGAGTCTATGGTTCCTGTCCGTATCGACATCGACGATGAACTGGCGCATCAGGAGCGCAATGATCGCAGAATGTTGCCAGAACCCGGAAGGCTGGCTATATACCGCATCACCGAGGAAGCCCTCACCAACATAATGAAACATTCCAACGCCAAGGCCGTTGAGATTGACCTGACCTTTGAGAACGACCAAAAAGACCTGCGTGTAATGGTGCGAGACGATGGCGTGGGATTCGATCTCGACTCCGCTGGAGAGACCGTGGGGCTGGTGGGCATGGAGGATTACGCAAACACGATGAACGGCAAGTACCAGATCTGGAGCGAGCCGGGCAAAGGCACGCGGGTTGAGGCTACGCTTCCGATTCTAGCGCCTGAAGAATCGACTCCGCCGACAACTGTGTCTTCGGAATGAAGCCAATGGCTCCCTCTTCCTCGGCAAGGGAAAGATACCCAGGGTCCGTATTACCGCTGGTCAAGATCGACTTGGTTTCGGGGTAACACATTGCAACCGCCCGGATTACGTCCAGACCGGTCATATCCGGCATGTTCATGTCGGTGATGATGGCATCGGGAGACAGGGTTTTGACCAATTCTAATCCTGTGGTCCCATTGCTGGCTTCCCCAACGATCGAGATACCGCAAGCCTCTGCCAGGTAATAATGAAAGAGCTTTATGAAGTCAGGTTCGTCGTCTACTATAACGACGCGAATCATATCTGGTCCTATTCCGTTCGATCCAACTGAAAAGTATTGTTTCAATAATCCATTTTCAGTAATGTTCGGAATAGTTCCAATGGTGCTAACTCCATATTCAGACGGACTTTATCCTACAAGCTCTGAGTATCGTTGAGGTAGGCCAGAGTCGCTGTGACGCGAGAGTGAATGCCCTGTTCCCTGGAGACGCCCAGTTCCTGATAGATTGCGTTGATATAAGTCTCGACTGATTTCTCAGTCAGCACCAACTCCCCGGCTATGGCGGCGTTGTTGTATCCCTGAGCGATCAGTTCCAGCACCTGGCGTTGACGATTTGTGAGCCTGGCCACCGCCGAGCCCTGACGGGGCTGCAAGTTCATCACAACCGCCGGGTCCAGGACCATCATCCCGTTCATGCTTCCTTCAATGGCCCTGACCACTGCGGAGACGTCTGGCACGGTTTGTTTCAACAGATAGGCCCAGCCGGACGTGCTCTCCAGAGGCAGGCTGGTGACGTAACGCCGCTCGTTGTGAGCGGATAGAATCACAATACCCGTGCCTGGTTTCGCTCGCTTGATCTGCACCGCGGCCTCGATGCCATCCATATCGCCTGGCAACTCGATGTCCATCAATATCGCGTCCGGGTCGTGTTGATCTTCCATCTCCAGGGCGGCCCGGGCGTCGTGAGCAACACCCACGACTTCGATATTTGCCTCACCTTCCAATGAACGGTTAAGCATCTCTGCGAAAAACCGCTCGTCATCCACGATCAGCACTCTTATTTTCTGTTCCATGTCGCTGTGTCAATAACTTTCGATATGCGTGATGTAGTCCGCTCACAATGAGCGAAGATCGTATTTTCTGCAAGCAAAATTGTAACTGATGCCAGCGATAATGCAAACCAACTGGGCGGTCACGCCGAGACGCTACACTCTAGGACTCTAAATGAAGCGCGTCAGACCAGCTCCTATACAGACAGAAGTATTATACTTTTCCCGGAAATGCGCCAAGAAACGCCTTGACATCTGCGGCGCCATGCCGAGTATTACCACTCAATGCCCACGTCGCCCAAACGTTTTCCAAATGAATTTCTGTCCATACTGACACCAGGGATCGGGTTACGCACGCCCAATTTGGGAGGCGGCGTAATGCTTGATGAAATCTCCGACCCATTCTGGCAACGCTGGAGGAACATCCGTGGTATCGACACTGATTGGCAGCAGACGCGCAAGCATCGACATATTGTTCGATGTTCTGACGGCCTGCCGTGGCCGCTCTCTCAACGAGAACGCCATAATGAGCCATTGCAGCCTGAGCAACCAGCAACTCCACCGCTACCTGAATTTTATGAGCGCCCGCAATCTGGTGCAGAGCGACGACGATGGCAGATTCGGCCTGACTCCCAAGGGCGAGTTGGCATTCGACCAGGTGTCCAGCGCCTACACCATGCTCCAGAATTTCCAGGCCACGAGCGTGGGGTAACACAGCGTTCAACGACTGTGCCCCCAAGCATGGAGCGCCTCTCCCCATTCTCGGAGAGGCGTTTTTCGTTCTCAGCCAGCAGCGACGATCACGCGTCGATGCCGGGGACCGGGAAGCGAGGCATCATTCCAATGACCTCATCCCTGATCTGACGCTCGACAGCCTCGTCTCCCAGGTTGTTCAGCGCCTGAAGGATCAGGCGACCGACCTGTCGGGCGTCGTCCTCCTTCATGCCTCGGCTGGTGATTGCTGGAGTGCCCAGCCTGACGCCGCTGGCGACGCGAGGCGGTTTCGGGTCATAGGGGATCGCGTTGCGATTTATGACAATGTTGGCTCGGCCCAGAGCCTCCTCAGCCTGGCGTCCGTTGACATCCAGGGGAGTGAGGTCCACCAGGAACATGTGATTGTCTGTGCCTCCGGCTACGATTCGCAGCCCGCCCTCTTCCAATTCCTGAGACAGCGCGACGGCGTTGGCGCGAATCTGTCGCTGATACTCCACGAACTCGGGAGTCATCGCCTCCTGAAAGGCGACAGCCTTGGCCGCGATTGTATGCTCCATCGGCCCGCCCTGAGCATTGGGAAACACGGCTCGGTCGACGTTGCGCTTCATGTCTTCGTCGCACAGGATCAACCCGCCCCTCGGCCCTCGCAGGGTTTTGTGGGTCGTGGATGTCACAATCTGGGCGCTTCCCACGGGAGACGGATGCTCGCCTGCGGCGACCAGTCCGGCGATGTGGGCCATATCCACCATCAGCTTGGCGTCCACTTCGTCGGCGATTTCACGGAACTTCGAGAAGTCGATGGTTCGACTGTATGCGGTCGCTCCTGTGACGATGACTTTGGGGCGATGCTCTTTGGCCAGACGTTCCACTTCGTCATAGTCAATAAGCTCCAACTCGCGGTCCACGGTGTAGGGGACGAAGTTGTATATCTTCGCAGAGAAGTTCACTTGACTGCCGTGGGTCAGGTGACCGCCGTGATCGAGACTAAGGCCCATCACCGTGTCCCCAGGCTCTAGGGATGCGAAGTAGGCGGCCATGTTGGCCTGAGCGCCGCTGTGCGGCTGAACGTTTGCGTGATCTGCCTCGAACAATTTCTCGGCCCGTTCAATCGCTATCCGCTCGGCCACGTCGATAAACTCACAGCCACCGTAATAGCGACGGCCCGGATAGCCCTCGGCGTACTTGTTGGTCATGACCGAACCCTGGGCCTCCATGACCGCTTTGCTGGTGTAGTTCTCAGAGGCGATCAGGTTTATCGTGGAGCGTTGGCGGTCGATCTCGTTCTGTATAGCCTGGGCGATCTGCGGGTCCTGGTCCTGGAGTATGCTCATATCAAAAATCCCTGAGTTTGGGTTGGGGGGATATAGTGGGCCGACGATTGAATAGCCATACTATAACATCCAGCGCCCAGCGTTAAGTATGTCGAGGGCATAAAAAACAGGGCATCCATTTGGATGCCCTGGTGCCAGGAGTTCTATTAACTGTTTGCGTTACGTTAGCTCAGGCTCGATCAGTCCGTAGTCGCCGTCTTGACGTCGATAGGCGACGTTGTACTGGTCAGAGTCCATGTTGAA
>JASLRP010000507.1 GCA_030743915.1 SAR202 cluster bacterium
AGAGGGTGTTCGTTCCCCGGTCATACATCAGTTTGTTGGATCGGTACAGCAGTCCTGATGTTCCGAAGGTGGTTGGCTCTCCGTCGATTTTGGCGGAATACACGATTCCGGTGCCGCAGAGCGTTCACCACATCAACGAAATAGGTTCCCCGCCCACGGTGTCGTTCACCATTTCGTGAGCGTTCACTATTCTCAAGGGATACGCTCTGCTTTCGCCGTTTATGGTCACTCCGAAAACGCGGTCGGTTAGGTTCAGATAATCTGCGTCTGCTGGACTCAGCAACTTCGGATTGCGGAGATCGGGTATCCCATCGGGAAGCACTCCACCCCATACGACCTCGGTGAGATCAATGCGAGAGAATTCTCTCGCGGGCCTCAAAAACAGAGCGAATCTGGAGTCGAGGGCCGTCATTAAACTGGCCTTCCAGTCAATGTAACCTATGGGGGGCTGATAGTCCTCTCGGTTTTTGCCAAGCCACTCCATCCAGGCCGACCAATCGTCGCTGGAGAAGGTCTGGCCGGTCACATCGCGAAGGGCAGAGCCGAGCTTCTCGCGGGATTTCATCGAGGGCATATATCGTAGAATCTCGACCATCACCGGGACCTCGGAGGTGTCCTTATTGGCGCGAATTTCATCGAGAACATCATCCAGTCGGGGTGACACCAACGAAAAGCCAGGGAACAACTCGTACATGATCTGCGTCGGATCGTAGCTGGGAGGACGGGCGGTCGCCTGGGATTTGGCTGGATAACCAGAACCGGTTGCTTTAACCGCCTCGGGCGCAGCCGTGGAGGTTGGCATCGGGGTTGGCATGGCCGATGTCTTGATGGTTATCTGTGCTGGCGTAGATTCAGGCGTGGGGGGCACTGCTGGCGCGCTGGCGCACGCGACACCTACCACCGCCAACGTCATCAACCCCAGCGCAATCAGGGGACCCTTAGACTTCACATTCATTCCGCCTCACTCCTTCGTACATAAGATGCTACGACGAACCGAAGGAGTGTGGATTGTAGTTCACGTTGATTCGGGAGGAATATGCGCAACGCGAACCCGCGAGTGTTCTTGCTCTACGGCTGCATTCTTACTGGCCATCCTTGATGAAATCGGCGATGCGCTCCGCGATCATCATAATCGGGACGTTGGTATTGGCTCTTGTGCAGTCGGGCATTATGGAACCATCAACGATTCGCAGGCCCGTGACTCCTTTGACTCGACCATGCTGGTCAACTACGGCCATCGGGTCTGAGTCCGGCCCCATCTTGGCGGTGCATGAGATGTGGTGCATGGTGCTGACGGAGCGCATGAGCCATTCGTCCATTGTGTCATCTGACATCAGGGCCGCGTCGTCGGGGTTGATCCGCTCGCCGACGACGCCTTCGAACTCTTTCATGTCCACCAATTCCAGGCAGAGGCGCACGCCTTCACGCAGGCGCCTTCGGTCCTCGGGTTCCTGGAGATAGTTGTAGTCGAGGAACGGCTGAACCTCCGGGTCTGATGACTGGAGCGTCAGTTCGCCTTTCCCGAGCGCCAGATAAAGACCCACGCTCATCACCAACTGGTGGTCGGGATTTCGGAAGCGCATGACCTTTATCATATCGTTCTTCACGGTTGAACCTGGAGCCGTGTACCGGAGGGCGACTTTCTGAGGGCCGACGTCCTGAGGCGGAGTTGGAACGTCAGGCTGGGCTTTCCAGGAGACGTGAACAGTGGGGTGATCTCGCAGATTCTGGCCGACGCCAGGCAGGTCGTTCACGAGGGGAATCCCGTGTTGCGCCAGATGATCGGCGGGTCCGATGCCGGAGAGCAGCAACAAGTGGGGCGACCCGATGGGGCCTGCGCTCAAAATGACCTCTTCACCTTCGACTACGAAAGTCTCACCGCCGCTTTCGACCTCCACGCCTGTCGCTCTATTGCCGTCGAACAACACTCGGCGGGTTGCGCAATTGGGGCGGATCGTCAGGTTTACGCGATGGCGGGCCATCCCCAGGTAGCCAATTGACGTGCTCCAGCGAATGCCTTCCGGGTTATTGAGTGGGTAGGGGCCAACGCCGGTGGCCTCGGGGTGGTTGTGGTCGGGATTTTCGGCATAGCCTGCCGCAACACACGCGTTATAGAATGCAGCCTGGTCTGGCTGGAGGTCGTTCAGCGGATGGCGGCGCACCACGATAGGACCGTCTCTCCCGTGAAAATCGTCGGAGAAATCGGTGTCAGTCTCCAGTTTTCTATAGTAAGGCAGCACCTGCTCGTATGACCACTCGTCGTTGCCCATCGAGACCCAATATTCGAAATCCTCGGGAATGGCACGGAGGAACACCTGACCGTTGATTGCACTGGTCCCGCCGGTTACTTTGCCTCTGGGAACATCCATCGGCGGCCCCTGGTCAGTGGATCTGGCTGTGTACTTCCAGTTGTGTTCATCCTCAACTACGAAGTCTGCGCCGGTGCCCCAGCCGAACTTGAGATCAACAGGCATCGTCTCCAGGTCCGGGTAATCGGGGCCGGCTTCCAGGAGCAGAACTGAACGCTGCGGGTCTTCGGAAAGTCGAGTCGCCAGGGCTGCGCCGGCAGAGCCTGCTCCTACGATGATATGGGTGAATTTCAATTTATCATCTCCAAGGCGAGTCAGTTGATTGGAAGATTTCAGTCTCCGTTGATAATCATGTCCGCAATTCGCTCGCCGATCATCATGACCGTGACGTTGATGTTGGACCGAACGCAATCGGGCATGATGGAGGCGTCGGCAACTCTCAGGCCTTCGAGGCCGTGGACCTTGCCGTTCTGGTTCACGACAGCCATCGGATCGGAGTCTGGCCCCATCTTGGCGGTGCAGGAAATATGGTGGCCTGTGGTCACTTCTTTTCTCAGCCAAGCGGTCAGCGCGTCGTCCGATTCCAGCGCATCATCGGGAGGCTCGATGCGACTCTCGATGATGTCATTCCATGACTCATTTTCGCCCAACTTCACGCACATCCTGACGCCTTCTCGCATCCTGGAGAGGTCGAACTCCTCCTCGAAATAGTTGTAATCGAGAATTGGCTCAGCGTGAGGATCAGAGGATGTCAGCTTCATTTCGCCAGAACCGATCTCAAGATCCAGCCCCAGGATCATGCGGATTCCGGTCGGCTCCAGGCGGTTGCCGCCGCGATTGATCCTCTCGGTGGCGAAGGTGTTCATGTACACGATCATATCGTTCTTGAAATCGGAACCTTCGGCGGTGTAGCGTAAACCGAACTGAATTCGCGGGTCGTACGGGTCGAGCTTGTGGTCTGGTTTGGTCTTCCACGACACGTAGGCGAGAGGATGGTCTCGCAGATTTTGGCCGACACCAGGAGCGGCTTTCACAACGGGAATTCCGATCTCGTTCAAGTGATCGGCAGGCCCAACGCCTGAGAGCATCAGAATCTGAGGAGACCCGACTGCGCCTGCGCTCAGTATGATCTCTTCGGCTTCGACGGTGAATGTCTCGCCGCCGCTTTCAACGACGACCCCTGTGGCCCTGTTGCCATCGAACTCAACCCGGTAGACCGTGCAATCGGGCCGAATCGTCAGGTTCAGGCGGTGGCGTGACAGGCTGAGGTAACCGAGATTGGTGCTCCAACGAATGCCATTCGGGTTGTTGAGAGGCAGCGGCCCAACGCCGGTAGAGTCCGGGTTGTTGTGATCGGGACAGTCGGAGAACCCGCTATCGAGGCAGGCCTGATAAAAGGCCTTGGATGAGTCCAGCCACGCGTCAGGCTGGAAGCGATGAGCGATTATCGGCCCATCAGTCCCGTGGAAATCGTCGGAGTAGTTTGTGTCGGTCTCCAGCTTTCGGAAGAAGGGCAGGGACTTTTCGAAGCTCCACTGGTCGTTGCCCCACTCGGCCCAGTTGTCATAATCCCCAGGGTCGCCCCGAAGGAAGATCTGGCCGTTGATCGCGCTTGAGCCTCCTGTCACCTTCCCTCTTGGAACAAGCATCGGCTCGGCTTCGTCTGTGGCTCGGCCGGTGAACTGCCAGTTGTGGTCACTGGTCATGATGTCGGTGGCTGTGGCGTAGCCGTGCCGCACTTCATCGGGCAGACTGTCCAGGTCGGAATAGTCGGGGCCAGCCTCAATAAGCAGCACCGACTTGCTGGGATCCTCGGTCAATCGCGTGGCGATGATCGCTCCAGCGGAACCTGCCCCAATAACGATATAGTCATACTTCACGGCGCACCTCTAGAAAGGGTATGGTAAGTATTGGGAAGATTCCTTCCCCCGTCATCGCCTTCGACCTCAACGTCTGAGGTGTTCGGCGGCGTAATTATACGGGGGAATCGTCAGTATGTGTAGCGGGATTTATCTGGAGGCATTAGCGTGGAGCAAACTTGCGGCTGGGCAGGCAGCGACATCTTGAAAAAATACCATGACGAGGAGTGGGGAGTTCCCGTACACGACGATCAGAAACTGTTCGAAGCGTTGATTCTGGACGGCGCTCAGGCGGGCCTGAGTTGGGAGACGATTCTCAAAAAGCGAGAAGGCTATCGCCTCGCGTTCGACAACTTCGATCCCAGTATCGTTGCCCAGTACGATGACGCCAAAGCTGAGGAACTGCGGCAGGATGTTGGCATTGTCCGTAACAGGCAAAAAATTGCGTCGGCAATCAAAAACGCTAAGGCATTTCTGGAAGTGCAGAGGGAATTTGGCAGCTTCGACGCTTACCTGTGGAGCTTTGTGGATGGCCAACCCATCGTGAATTCCTGGACTTCCGACGACCAGATTCCGGCGACGTCTGATGCCTCGGAAACTCTGAGCAAAGACCTGAAGAGTCGGGGATTCAACTTTGTAGGCCCCACGATTATCTATGCGGCGATGCAGGCCCTCGGCATGGTCAACGACCACCTTGTGACGTGCATTCGATACTCTCAGGTAGCAGACGGGGAACGATAAGCTTCCGCTCACCGTCCTCCCCTTGTTTGTCTTGTTCTGTAGTTCGAGCTAATGGCCCAGCAACACCTCGCGGAGCCGGCGAATTACGATGTCTAACTCCTCAGCCTCCAGGTTGAAGGGGTCAACGGCCAGTTCGTCCGGGTGGTGGATGTTGTGGAGATACACCGGCGGATCACCTGCAACCATCGCGTCGAAGGTTTCGTCTCTGGATGGCCCGCGCCAGTCATTGGTGAACTTCATAACTGCATGGGGGGTCAGGTAATCGTAGGCGTCGTGTTCGATGTTGATGTTCAATCCGGGTATCTCGATCAGCGCGTCGACGACTTGCTGGCACATCGAGGTGTAAAGACGGGTCTCAGCTTCCTCGTCTTCATCGACGAATAACTGCACGGCTTCCACCAACCCAATTATGCTCTCCTTCGAGACCTTCATGCCTCGACCGATGAACTGATGAGGGCTGGCGCTGGCGAATGCAGCCTCGATTAAGTCTTCGCGACCGCACAGAATGCCTGTGCCCTGAGGGCCTCGGACCGCTTTGCCGCCGCTGTACTGCACCATATCCGCCCCCTGAGCGATAAACCGTTTCAGGTTTGCCCTGGGTGGAACATACGAGGCCGCGTCCACTATCACGGGCACATCGTGAGCGTGGGCAATCTCGACAACCTGCTCAAAGGGCAGAGCGCGCCGAGTCAGGAAATTTGAGAACAGGTACGCAACGGCGGCGGTGTTCTCGTTTATTGCGTCTTCAAGCTCCCACGGATGACAGCGACGACCGTCGCCGATCTCTCGGAATGTTGCGCCTGTCGCCAGGTAACACTGGTCGTAAGGGAACCGATGGCTGCGGTGGATTACGATCTCGTTCTTCATGCCGGTTGGGTCTGGGAGCCGCTTCATCTTCGCGGGGTCGTTCCCTGCCATCACCGCCGCCGCCTGGAGAATGAGTCCACCAGCCGATCCCGAGCTTACGAAGCCCGCTTCCGCGCCTGTGATATCGGCGATGACCTTGCCTGCGGCTCTGTTGAGGTCATCGATATTGACCATCGTTCCAGCAGCTTTGTCCATCGCTTCCTTGACCTCTGGCCTCAGCTTGCTTCCTCCGTAGGCCGTCGTGGAACCGGACGCAGTGATAATAGGTTTGACGCCCAATGACCGATAGATGTCTGCTCCTGGACCGCTGACCATAGATTCCTCCTGGTTTGCCTGGATGATTTGATCGTTGACCGATGCGAATGGCTCGATGCGTAAAGGCCGTGTGGGCCATTCTATTGCCGGTCTGTCGATGGGTAAAGTACATCAATAGGCGAGATTATAACATCCTGAATTCATGAAATCATCACCATATTTTCAGTTGACGCTGACCTCGCGTGAAGCGAATAGCTACCAGCCGAAAGTGGTACGGACGTAACTATACACCAGTTCGCATTGCCATTAAATTGGAACAAGCCAACAGAATGCTCGGGCGGATGATGAATTCCACTGTTGTGGCGCCCAGGATTCTCATCCCTCAGTCAACCATACGCCTTCAGCCAGGAGGTTCCAACCGTGGTCAACATAAGTGATTCGAATTTCAAGTTTAGGTTCAGTCCTGGCGATGTCCCCGGCTTGTTTACCAGAGTTGATGGTCGCATATGGAGGAGCGAGCTCTGGATTGGTATCTTGGTTGTGCTTGTAGGAGATGTTGTTGGCGTCGGAATCTTGCTTCTGATGCATCAAATGGCGGATCACAGCGGATACGGTCTCTACCTCTTGCTGAACGTTGCCGCTATTTTAAGCATACCCATAATTCTGTCTCTCAATTTGATTCTGTTCACGTTGCTCTTGGTAGGCCGGTCTCATGATCGAGATCACTCTGCGGTGTATCCGCTGTTGCTATTAGTTCCGGTGATAGGGTTCTACGTTCTGATTGAATTGCTGTTTTTCAAAAGCGCTCCGGAAACCAACAGATATGGGTCGCGCTTGACCAGCGCTGGCCGCGGTGGACCGGACGCTGAGAACGCCAGTCGCAGACATTCGAACTCTCAGGTCCAGGCAGTGTTTCCAGACAAGCTCAGAATTGAAGATGTTCCGGCTCTTGTATACCTGTTTCCCGAAGATTGGGCGGCGAAGAAATCCTTCACCACCGCCGACTACCACAGACTCAAGCTTTCCTATCATGATGAGCACCATGACAAAAGGCAACTGACGGTTGCAGCCTTGTTCGCTCTATTTGTAGAAATGCACAGGGCGAGGGAAATCGAATTCAGGAGCAAAAACCAGTCGCACGGCTACCAGTTGGATGTTCGTTTGATAGTGGATTCGGCGTCTGAGTCTGACGACATCCACGGCAAGCTCGTCGCCGCTCTTCCGATGAATCGATGGACACCTGTCCGGGCCGCTGTCGCATCAATTCTGCCAGGAGGAGCGGCATATGTCTGGGATGCGTATGTGAGATTGATCGACCACGAGGTGACGACAATCCCATATTTCGACTCTCTTTTCGATGATGAGGGATGGGAAACGCCAGTTTGGGACGCAGCGGGGGACATGTCTGTAATCATCCATCAAGACTGCAGTA
>JASLRP010000508.1 GCA_030743915.1 SAR202 cluster bacterium
CGGCGCGTAGCCCAGGACGTCCTGTGTGTGGCTTATATCTCGCCACCTCCACCGATTATCTGACGCCGCTTCGAAGACGTCATACTTCAAGTCATCGGGCGCGTCTATGCACCGTTCCACGACCTGTACAGCATCTGCGTGACTGAGATAGCCGGAGTAATGGCGTCGAAGCTCAGGAACATCGTCTCCGAGCACTGCGCCGAACCGTATATTCAACGAGGAAATTCCGTGTTGGTCGGAGTACATCCTGCCCAACACCTCGCCAAAAACCTTGCTCACGTAACAGATTGAATTGGGCCGCGCTGGGTCGAGATGCGTCAGAATAGGGTAAACCTGAGGGATGGCGTCATACTCTGCCGCCGCGATTTCAGTGTACGGAGACTCCAATTCGTAGCCCAGCATTGTGCCGCCGGAGCTTGCGAATATGACCCGTTTAACGCCGTGAATCCGGGCGGCTTCGTAAACGTTGTATGTGCCTCGAATATTGACGCGCTCAGTGCCCTCCCATTCATACACGTCCTCAGTATAAGCAGAGAGATGCAACACGGTGTCGATGCCCTCGAAAGCAGGCAAAATGCCGTCAAAGTCCGACACGTCACCTTGAGTGTGGGGTATCCCTTCGACAGGCCTGCGATTAAGAGCGCTGAAGTCGTATTTGTCGCCCAGATTCTTGAGGACCAGACCGCCAATCAGTCCACTGGCTCCGGTAATCAAGACCTTCTTTTTTCCCGTCGTCATGTCATCTTCTCCTCAAGGTCGATTTTCAATTACGTTAGGTTAGTCGCAAGTCGAGAAATCATCAAGCATTCCCCTTGCTCTGGGAAGGGGCGAGACGTAAAATTGGGCTACTCGATCAACAGAAATTGACTGGCGACCGCCTCTGAAGTTCAGGAGATGTATATGCCCGATCTAAGTTCGATGGCCGAATCCGTGGGAGCGATATTGAAAGAAAAAGGCCACACCGTCGCGGTGGCTGAGTCTTCCTGCGGCGGATTGATCTCGGCATCGCTGGTGGCGGTCCCTGGAGCATCCGCATATTACGTCGGGGGGTCAACCGTTTACACTCGGGTGGCACAAATTGGATTGTTGGACGTTCCAGACGAGGCGATGGAAGGAAAACGCGCCAGCACCGAGGAATATGCGCTAATGAACGCGGCCCGGATACGCGATTCGCTGGGGACAACCTGGGGGTTGGCCGAGACCGGAGCCAGCGGGCCGACCGGCAATCGGTACGGTGACGCGTCAGGACACGCCTGCTTCGCCGTTGTAGGCCCTGTGGAGCGAGCATTCACCCTGGAAACGGCAGACACCGATCGTGAGGCCAACATGTGGGCTTTTGCCAGCGCCGCCCTTGATCTCCTTGAGAAGTGCGTTCAGGAGTCCTGATAACTGGCTATCGGTTTTCGGATTGGCGGCGCCTCAAACTACTGGACCTCGCCGTTGGCCCAGGCTTTAATCAGATGATGCGCAATTGCGATGGCTCCAGGCACGACCAGGATTTCGCTCTCGCCCTCCAGGGCAGCCAAAACCTCATCTCGCTGGAACCATCGGACGTCGGTCATCTCTTCGTTGTCCATTGATATCTCGGTTGTCGCGGCCTCGGCGTGGCATCCAATCATCAGCGAAGATGGAAACGGCCACGGCTGAGAGGAATGGTATCGAACGTTTTTGGCCTGAATACCCGCCTCCTCCATCACCTCTCGACGCACCGCTTCTTCAATCGATTCTGCCTGATCCATGAATCCAGCCAGCGCTGAATAGGTCCTCATGCGCGACAATCGGCCCCGTGATTGACCCAACAGACAGCGATCACCGTCATGGACCAGCATAATGACGACAGGATCGGTGCGGGGGAGTGCTGAGCCTTGCACTCC
>JASLRP010000509.1 GCA_030743915.1 SAR202 cluster bacterium
CGTCTCTTTGCCGCGCTCGGCGGAGAAGATGCCCGTGGACAGCACCGTGAAAGCAAACACGGACGCCACTACCACGAACGCAATCAGGATGATTGCGGTCTCAAGACCGGTCACGCCTCTCTCCTGTTTCAGCATCCTGCCTGCTTCAGTCAGAGACTGCCAGCGGGCCACTTTCGATAGATTCATTGTTGTTCTCCTTTGATGGGTTTCAGGTCACTGCCCTAGGATTTTTTGCTTACAATCCAAGATACCTTGATGCTCACCTTGTCGTAATTGGGCATGCACATAAACATATGAAAGCTAGCGGCAGGTAAACGTTTGAGGGGTTGCACATACCGATTGTTATGAGGCGGAGGGCCATTCATTACACGGCTATCGGCGCTAGCCTGTGGGGGGTTGTTACCCAGGGTGAATGGAGGCTGGCACGGCCCCTTGTTCGCAAAGCTGTTGGTGAACGAGAATGGCCGATGCCGTTCCGCTTTACAGCGTTCAGGCATCGGCCACCAAGACTCGGTCAGTTTGTTCTGTCGAATCGAAAGGTTTAGTTGAGGTTCATCACAACGTCGATGACGTCGGGCATGGATCGCTCAATAACCACCGTGCCACCGTCCTCAGGTCGGACCTCAAGGTCCCACTTCACGTCGCCGACCAACGGGTAGGAACTGGACAGAGCGCTGAGGCTCACGTTCACTTCAACCTTCTCTCCAGCTTCCAGCAGGTCGTCGCTGTCGTTCTTGCCGATGAAGGTTTTGGACCAGTACACATCCTTGATGACCTGGTTCTTGTCGGTGTAGGTCAGGATCATGGTGTGGAGGCTGTCCGAGTCAGAATTGCCGTCGGCGTCGGAGTCAGAAGGCTCAGTGATATCGATGGGCTCACCTTCAAGGGTGTTGGTGAGCGTAATAAGCACAGAGGTCCCCTGACCCTGGGCGACTACCTCGTCGAGGTTGACTACCTGGGCGCCGTTGTCAGTTACGACGTTAAGGCCCACGCACTTGACCGCCGTCATGTCGGAGTTGTCGGATATGGCCAGAGTGACCTCTTTCCATTCGTTTGCAACCAGAACTGGCAGGTCGATGTTCTCAAGGGAGCTGCCACAGGCCGCCGTGTCGTCTATCAACAGTTCGATGTCACCGGATGCTGTCGCAACGTCAGACCTTACCCAGAGACTGATGGAGTCGATACTGGAAAGGTCCACGGTGGCGGACAGGTCGTCATAGGCCGACAGGCCTGTGGTGAACCCAGCGGCGATGGACAGGTTCGCGCTGGCGGTGCCTTCCTTCTTGGCTGTGGTGGACGCTGTGGCCGTTGTCGTGGCGACAGCAGTCCAGGCGGAGTCACCAAGAGACAGGGTCTTGTTCGTCACGCCGTTGGCGACGACGGAACCCTTGATTGCCATGGAGCTTCTTGCTCCCTTCAATCCTGCGTGGATGGTCTCTTTGCCGCGCTCGGCGGAGAAGATGCCCGTTGACAGGACCGTGAACGCGAACACAGACGCCACTACCACGAAGGCTATCAGGATGATGGCGGTCTCTAGACCGGTCACGCCTCTCTCTTGTTTAAGCTTCTTGCCTGCTTCAGCGAATCGCTGCCAGCGGGCCGCTTTCATCAGTTTCATTTGTGTGTCTCCTTGGTTCTGGAGTCCAGAAACTCCACTCTCTTTGCCGTGTTAGCTCTTAAGGTACATTTGTCAAGAACCTGGCCGACATTGGGCAGACACACAAACGTATGGCAGTTAAGGCATATAGGAAATTGGCGGGTTACACTTACTGTTTTTTGTAGGATAAATTCCCATACCGGAAGGGAGGTTGGTGTCTTCCACTAAAAGGTGGCACCTACGACTTCTAGATGGCTCCACAGTGATGGGGGGATTTCGCGCCTGAGAGAAGAGGAATACCATCTTCGCGACGAATGACTGGGGAAGGCATTCAGCACGATTCAGGTCGTGCGAGTTGGATCAATGTCCTATCCTTAGCCTAACCGCTATGAACGCGACGCAAACCTGCGATGGGCGATTTCGGACTCGGGTCGATGGCGGGGCATTGGCCTGCTGTTCAGTTAACGAACAAGACCGGGTCCATTCGGTTTTATGCTTCTGCGGTTGGGGTTTGGCCTGCGTTCACTTGCGCCATGATCTGTTCGATCTCCAACTGGTTGGGGCCCACAAAGGGATCGGCAGAAGGCAGATGAGACATGGTTTCCAAGAACTGGTCCAACATGCCGGATGCTGGAGCCAGATGTCCACTCAGGATGGTTTGTGGGTTCATCTCTTTGATGATGTTGAGCCTGCTCGCCAGCTTTTTCTCGTCTGCAAGATGCACCCAGGGGTGGTTGCCCTTGTTGAACATGCCGAACCCTTCCAATAGAACGTCGTTGTCCACGTCCCGGGCGTCGGGCACAGGCTCTGGGATAAATGCGCCAAAGCAGTCGGAGCTAAAATAGGCACCGCTCTTAGGATCGTACACTCCCATCGTGGCAGGCGAGTCAAACAACGGCGGCCTGACAGCGTGCAGGACCCGGTCTCCCACGTCCAGGGTCTCACCGGGGTTCACCAGATGCACCATGTCCAGTTTGATATGCCAGGCGGTCTCCATTCGGGCAACGCCGATGATGTTGGTAATGATCTTCGCCTTCGGCGCGCGCGCCATCACCGCTTCCAGATTGCCGATGTGGTCGGCATCGTCGTGGGTTATCCAGATCCACTGAATTTCGCTAGGGTCGATGACCGACTCCAATGCGCTCATGTACTCGTCTGGTTCAATGCCCATCCCCGTGTCAACAAGCATCGGCTGTTGGGACTTGAGGACGTACGCATTGATTCCCAGATATCCGCCACCTGGTATTGGCAGTGGCAGATGCGAGGGCAAAAGGGCAATATCTGAGTTCACTTGAACGGGCTTATCCATCGGGCAGTCTCCTGAAAAAGGGGATGATACGCAAGTAGCGGGACCGTAGGATTGTATCGTAACCCAGGCACAGTCGCCATTTCTATGCTGACTGTGCCGACTGAGATAATCGGTTTGGGCCTCCACGTTTAGGAGAGATTCTCACTCGCCGCGCTCGCGCTTCCAGTTCACGAAGTCCTCCTCTATGTGAGGCGCCCATTGGGTGTCGATCTCGCCGGAACTATATCTGCCCTCCCGCAGGCGCTGGTGGCCGAACACGTCCCGCAGGCGGACATTCTCCGATGACACCACCACCTCCTCGGCCAGATGAGGTGGGATGAAGATTACGCCGCCTCGCGCTCCCAGCACAATGTCTCCGGGCATTGCGGTGGCCTGGCCCATGCGGGCCGGTCCATTCAGGCTAATGAGGGTCATATCTCGGATTGCCGTGGGATCGTATCCCCTGCAATAAACATTGAAGTCATCAATCTCGTAGATTCGGGCAGTATCGCGAACCCCGCCGTTGACCACAAGGCCCCGACCCCCGGCGCCCTGGATGGCGTTGGACAGGTTGTCGCCCACGAAGGTCCCGTCTCTCAGCTTGCCGAACAGGTCTGCCACGATAACATCGCCCTCGCCCACGGTGTGGATGACCCAGTTATTCTGAGAGCCGTGGCGGTCTTCAGCCTCACCCGTGGCGTTTACAACGTCGTTCAGGTCAGGGCGAACGGGCGTGAACACGGCGGTGATTACCCGGCCAACCATCACACGGTCCGGGTGCATGTTCGCCCAATTGCCCTCGAATTGCCAGTGATAACCGTTCCTGCGCAGGACTCCCCACGCCTCTTCCAGAGTCACCAGTTCCATACGCTTTAGGATATCGTCAGGAACCCGAGGTCGCCCATCTTCAGAGCGGTCGTAAGGGTTCTGGGGTGTCAGGGCTATCACGTCTTCTGGGGAGCCGAATCTCATGGCTGATTTCTCCTGTGTCTTCTGTATTTTGGAATTGTCGATCGACTCCGGTGTTTTGCTCGGCACAGGGTATCATGGCTTCGCGTCGGCAGCGAACCCCTCGACCCGGCAGTGGTGGTACACTGCGAACTCATAACAATTCGAGAGGTCAGATAATGGAAACAAGACAGCTAGGAACGGATGGCCCGCAGGTATCGTGCATATGCTTTGGGGCATGGCCCATCGGCGGAGCAATGGGCGCAGTGACAGATCAGCAGGCCATTGAAGCAGTGCAGGCCGCCATCGACGTGGGCATGACATTCATCGACACAGCTGAGAGCTACCTGACCAGTGAGGCGCTTATCGGAAAAGCGATGGCAGGCAAACGCGACCAGGTTTTCCTGGCGACCAAAGTCTCCGGGCAAGACCACTCCCGCAAGCATATCGAACAGGCGCTTGAGGCCAGTTTCCGGGCGTTGGGCACCGACTATATGGACCTCTATCAACTCCACAGTCCTCAGCCCCAGTGGCCTATCGATGAGACGATGGGAATTCTCAACGAATTGCGAGACCAGGGGAAGATCCGCTACATCGGCATATCCAACTACTCTGCGGAACAGACAGTGGAGGCGCTCCAGCACGGAGCGATCCACAGTTCCCAGCCTCGATACAACATGCTGAATCGCGAGGCGGAGGAGTCGGTTCTGCCGACCTGCCTGGAGAACGGCATCGGCGTGATACCCCACTCGGTGCTGGCGAAAGGGCATCTTTCAGGCCGATACAAGCCGGGCGACACCTTCGATTCCAGTGACGAGCGAAGCGACTTTGCCAGCTTCACCCGCGAGGGCATGGAGCAAGTGGTCAAGGTTACATCGAAGCTGGCTTCGTGGTCCCGGGATCACGACAGAGACATGATTCAGCTTGCTATCGCCTGGACGCTCGCCCAGCCTTCTGTCACCTCCCCCATCGTCGGCGCCAAGTCAGCCGAGCAAGTGCGCCACAACGCCCTAGCCGCCGACTGGAAGCTGTCAGCGTCGGACCTGTCGGAGATCGACGATATCCTGGGCGGCATCGTGGTGGATCGATAATAGCGCACACATTGGGAACACGCCTGAAAATTGACAGGATGCGACGTTCCGTGCATAGTATCCTGCTAGTATGGTTATTATAGGATAAGAGCATCGATATCAATACCCGGAAATGGACTTGCGAGGCTTTAGAACATGGCGAACCAAGTACATATCCAGAAAACTAGAGACACTATTCAAGGACTACTTGCCCTTCTGGACAGGCGGGTTGGGCGAACGGAATTAGTGAAACTTGTCTACCTATCCGACTCTCGCTTTTTCGAGTCCGCAGGCAGAACAATCACCGGGATAACTTATATGTGGGACCACTATGGCCCCAACGCAGTGGGGCATGCAACTGCCAATGAGGCAGATCACCTGGTCAACGAAGGCAGTGTTCGGATTGAAGTCCGCCCTTCTATGTATAGTGGTCACGCTTACGATTATTGGGTGGAGAATCCCTCTGAGGTTTGGCGATCAGTGGAGAGTTCGCTTGATCCAGGTGAGTGCCAGATACTTATGGACACGGCCCGGGAATTCGGTCGATTGTCATTGGATGCACTAATTGATCAATCTAAGAAGACTTCTGCCTTTGTCAATGCAAACCAATATCAGGTCTTAATGCTCCAACAGAATGAAAGAATGAAAAATATAGAGGATACGTCTCCGGCATCTGGTGAATTCCTGGAGGAAGTAGAACTGGGTTTTGAGGATGCAGACGGGGGACGGTGGGTTCGCGACGAAGACCTGGATGTCTTCACTAAGTCATAGTCGAGTGTTGGGTGGATTGCGGGCGTCCCAGATCGATATTACATCTAACACCTCGCCCGTGACCTCACGGGTTACTCGATAAATGATCCACCAATCATCGTCAATGTACATCGGGGTTGATCTGCCACTTCCAAAGTCTCTAAGAATCTTTGATTCGTTGTCTATTTCAGGGTTGATAGACAGTTGAATAACCAATCCACGTATTTGATGATAGAGATTCTCGTCCTGTATCCTCACTCTGCGCAGGAAGTTCGCTGATCTTTCTGTATACCGAATTCTCATTGGTCCTCTGTTGCTCGATTTTGGCTCGTCGGTTGGAGCCAGAGCATTATCCGGGAATTCCCGTCTCACCAATGCCCTCAATGCACATTAGAAGTGTGACGTGTATTTCACACAACTCGCATCATACCACCTTGAATCTTGCCTGTTATCTGAACGATTGACCTCTGGCGCAGGTGAATGCCGTCAGATTGATAACTCACTAAGTGAGAGTTATCATAACCATGCACTGCGTTAACAGGCTAGAGATTCGAGAATTCTTGACTGCCTTTGTCTACAATGAATGCACTCTTCCAGTAATATGCCAAATGGACCTTTTGATATGAACATACTCGTAACGTCCGCATCCACCAGACTGGCCCGCCACCTGGCATCCCAGTTGAGCGCCGACCACGACGTCCAACTCACAGACCGGAACGATGTGCCCGGCGCGCAGAACTTCACGCTCTGCGACCTGAACCACGACGAGGCCACCAACGACCTCGTTAGGGGCATGGACGTGATAGTCCACTCTGGCGAGTTGAACTCCGCGCTCAGCGTTTCCGGCCAGTTGGACGATGCCATGCGCTGCGCTTACAATCTGCTTTGGGCAGCGTCAGAGGAGAAGGTCCCTCGATTGATCTACCTGAACTCGCTGAGTGTCATGGGCAGGCACGATGAGGCCTATGCCGTCACCGAGAGATGGAAGCCCGCGCTGACCACCGAGACCTCCGACCTCGGCTATCATCTGGGCGAGTTTGTATGCCGTGAGTTCGCTCGCGAAAACAAGATCGAGGTCATTTCTCTGAGGTTAGGCGAACTGGTATGGGACGACGGAGAGGCTTCATCCTCGGCCCTGTATCCCGAAGACGCAGTCCAGGCGATCCAGAAGGCCCTGTCCGCCGAGGTCTCCGACGGTCACGCTGGCTCGACCACCAACTGGAACGTCTTCCACATTCAGTCTGCCGTGCCCAACGCTCGGTTCCTGACCGCCACCGCACAACAGGCCCTGGGCTATCAACCGACATCCCGGTGATTCACGCCTGAAAAACGATCTGCCATGCTGAGCGGAGTCGAAGCATCTGGCCGCTTTCATAAGAAACTTGTCAAATTCACGACCAGATTCTTCGCTGCGGTTCAGCATGGCGAGTCCTGATACATAAAGGGAAAGAAAAACATGAATGTTCTGATCCTGGGAGCCAACGGACAACTCGGGCCTCACGTCATCAAGGCCCTGGAGAAGGACGGCCACACCCTGCGGTTGACCGACATCAACGATCTTCCTGACACTCCCCACGAGTATTTCAAACTGGACGCCGGAGACCTGGATGGCGTGATCGCCGCTGCTGAGGGTATGGACACGATTATCAACCTCTCGGTGCTGCGCCCCCATCGGCAGATAGCCTTCGACGTCAATGCCAGAGGGACTTACAACGCGATGGCCGCAGCCGTCCATCACGGTATCAAGCGAGTGATTAACACAGGCCCCCACTACACCATCGCGGGGCCGACCTACGAGAACAACGACTACCTCATAGGGCCAGACATCCCCACCCAATCAGGCACGCTTTTGTATGCCATCACGAAATCGCTGGGTCAGGAGGTGTGCCGAATCTTCACCGAGAACCACGATGTTCACGTGCTGACCCTGCTGTTTTATAACTTCTGGTTTCCTGATGACCACTCTCACGATGGAGAAGACGTCACGCCTTACTCGGTGACGTGGCAGGACTCGGCGGAGGCGTTCCGCCCGGCGTTGAGCATCGATCTGGAGGAGTTGCCATCGAAATGCGAGACCTTCTTCATCTTCGCTGACATGCCCCATCAGAAGTTCACCAATGAGAAGGCCAAGCGAATCCTGGGCTGGCAGCCCACCAACACTCTGGCCCACCGCTGGACGAAGCTGTAAACTTGTCGATTCAACCCAACTGAGGTATAACCAGATATAGTCCGATCAGAAAGCCCGATACTGAATCCCCGACAAGGAGCATCGAATATGACAAGCTCGCAGAGCGCATCGGCAATGGAGCAGGGCAACCTGTCCGAACAGACCATAGGTCGTCCCGTCGTTTACGGCACTCAGGGCGTGATCTCCAGCGGCCACTATCTGACCTCAATGGCTGGGATGCGGATGCTGCTGACCGGAGGCAACGCCTTCGACGCGCTGGTCGCCGCAGGATTCGCCGCCGCCGTCACCGAGCCTATCGCCGCCTACTCGCTGGCCGCAGAGGGCGTGTTCATGCTCTATGATTCCGAGAGCGGAGACCTGCTCTCTCTCAGCGGACAGGGCACCGCTCCCCGTAAGGCGTCAGTGGAATACTTCAAGTCGCTGGGTCAGGATGAAATCCCCACAGGCCCCGGCCCTCTGGCTCACCTGTCCTTCACTCTGCCCGGTGTTGTTGACGCTTACCTCTCCTTATTGGAGCGGTACGGCACCAAGAGCGTTGGCGAAATTCTCGCCCCGTCCATCCAGTACGCCGAGCGCGGCATCCCCAACTACGACTATATGCTGGACAGGCTCCGGTCTCCAATGACCGTGCCCCAGTTCGACCAGTACCCTCCCGGCGGGACCGACGTGTTCTATCATAATCGGGAGGTTCCCCAAGCCGGAACTCTTCTGGTGCAAAAGGCGCTCGGTGGCACTCTGCGTAAGCTGGTCGAGGCCGAGAGCGCAGCAGCCGGTCATCGCCTGAACGGAGTTCGGGCCGCTCGCGATAGCTTCTACACCGGCGAGGTTGCCCAGATAATCTCCGACGCCAGCCAGAGCGTCGGCGGAATCATGGACATGGAAGACCTGGCCAATTATCACGTCGAGTATGAGACTCCGGCCAAGACATCCTTTATGGGACACGAAATTCACACTCAGTCGTTCTGGACCCAGGCTCCCGTGCTGTTGCAGGCCCTGAACATCCTGGAGAATTTTGACCTCAAGGCCATGGGGCATAACTCGACTGCCTATATCCACACCATCACTGAGGCCCTGAAACTAGCCCTGGCCGACCGTCAGGCGTACTATGGCGATCCCAACTTCGCCACGATTCCGATGGATGGACTGCTGTCCAAGGAATACGCCAAGGAGCGTGCGGCGCTTATCGACGCCAACAAAGCCCATCCAGAGCTTCCGTCTGCCGGCGACCCGTGGCGGCACTCCAAGCTGTCGGGCGCGCCTCGCGCGGCGCACACAGCCGAGGCCGCCGGCTCCGACGGGGGAGGAGACGACGGAGGGACCACCCACGTGTCGGTCATCGACCGCGACGGCAACATGGTATGCGCCACACCCAGCGGAGGCTCCTTCGGCAAGTCGGTGTTCTTCCCGGACCTGGGCTGCGCACTCAGCACCCGCATCGAGATGTTCAACTTCGAGGACGGCCACCCCAACCGGCTGGAGCCGGGCAAGCGCCCTCGCACCACGCTGGTCAACTACATCGTCACGAAAGACGGAGTGCCGGTCACGACCATCGGTTGTCCCGGAGGCGATCATCAGGCGCAGGGCAACATGGAGCTAATCCTGAACACGCTGGTATTCGGCATGAATCCACAGGAGGCCGTCGAGGCTCCCCGGTTCGCCAGCCAGAGCGTGACCAACAGCTTCTACCCCCACACCTACTACCCCGGACAGTTGGCCGTCGAGCCGACCGTGCCGTCCCAGACCGTGGACGAGCTAAAAGCCCTGGGCCACGACATCACCTTTGTAGCCAGCGCAGGCATGGGCGCCACTGTCTCCACCCGCGACCCGGAGACCGGAGTCCTGGCGTCATCGGGCGACCCCCGAAGGGCGTGCTACGCGCTGGCCTGGTAGGTTAGATCGATAATATACAGACGAAGAATACAGGCGCATTTGATACTGGTTGTCAGGTGCGCCTGCTTCTATTTCTACTGCCTACGATGAACAGAAGCCCAATCGTCAGTATTCCGGTTAGTCCGACGCCTAATCCCCAAAAAACGAAGTTCGACTTGATCAACTCAATTCCGCTCGTATGATGAAATTCGGGATTGCCTGATTTCAACAGTGAGATTTCGGATTGAAGGTCCTTCAACTGTTTCTCCTGGTCAATGGTATAGAGCGTTAATTCCTCTATCTTCTTAAGAAGAACGACGTCCATCTCGCCCAACTTCAACCCGCTGTTGGCAATATCTGATGCCGATGCAACGCCTGGAAGATGTCCATCCCTGTCAATTGCTGCTTCAACATCATTCAGATTCATGAGGTCGTAGTCATCGTCAAACACATAGTCTGGCCAATCTGCAGGGGCAGTCACAAACTCTTTGGCCTTTACTGCCCCATTCACTGCCAATTTTGCATCCGGCTTTTCGATACCAATCCCTACATTCCCATCGCCCGTGATTCTGAGTCGCTCGCCGCCGTTTGTCAGGTTGGAGGCTTGAACTCGATAAACCAGGTCGTAAGAGCCTTTTGCGAACCCGAGGACCCCACGTTGATCAACTTCGTCTTCGACCCAATGGATGTACGAATCGCTCCCCTTGTTAGCGACCAACTGAAGCACCGCATCGTCAGTGTTACGAACCGAAATGCGTCCATGAACTTGCAGCTTGTTCGTTGGATTATCGGCTCCGATTCCCACGTTGCCATTTTCGCCCACGACTAGCTTGGCGTTCTGTGAGTTGTCTTCGACACGCAAAACGGGCGCGGATCCACTGCCATCGGTGGCCCGAATCAGGACTCCTTGGCCAGTCGCGCTGATGTTCTTGAATATCGCTCCGTAGTGGCTGGCGTTTTCGCCATGAACTTCCAATGGCGCCTTCGGAGAGCTCGTGTTGATGCCGACATAGCCATTATCGTTGTGTATGAACAGATCAGTCACTCCACGGTCGCCGTTCCAGAATTTTACGCCTGTCTCGGTGTCGTAGGTTAAGATCATCTGACTGTCCCCTGAGTGAAGGTCCAGTCCTGCCTGTTGATTATCGGATGCATGGATCCTGACTCGGTTAGCTCCCGACTTGTTTACGTGAAGCAGGCAGTTTGGGTCGCCATCGCAGGGTTTGGACTCCCCGATTCCGACCTCTCCATCGCTGGTTATGCGGAACAGTTCGTTGCCGGCGCCGGTGTTGATATTGGATGACTGAGCCTGATACACGAGGTCAGGAGAGCCTTTGGCAAACCCCAGAATGCCCCGCTGGTCAACGTCTTTCTCTACCCATTGGATGTACGAGCCAGACCCCTGATTTGCGACCATCTGAAGCACCGCATCGTCGGTTTCTCGAATGGATATGCGCCCGGCAACCTCCAGTTTGTTATTGGGGTCTGTCCTGCCGATGCCGATGTTTCCGGTCGGTGATATCCGCATCGCCTCTGAGTTGTTCGTTTTAAGCACCAAAGGCTGAGCGTCGGTCGTGCCCATGAACTCCGAGCCTGGAGTTGTGTTGGCGTTGCCTCCCAGCATCCAGAAGGGGCCGTTGAAGGCATATGTTGCATAAGGAACAGGGCTTATCTGATGCCGAGGAGTCAGGGTTTCGAAGGCGCCGGTCTGGTCGCCCTTGCGAGTCCGGGTCTCTAACCAGCGTTCCGAGCCATCAAAGATTCCAACTCCAAAATCCAGCCGGGTTGAGACCAGGCCGTCCACCACAGCCAGGTCAGGCCTGGATTCGGTAATTCCAACCTGAACGCCGCTGGACGAGGCGTTGAACAGCGCGAACTCGAAGTCGTAGGCTCCGCTGGCCGCCTGTTCGCCGTCTCTCACAAAGCCCTGGTAGGTGAATCCTGTGTCGGGAGTAGGGGGCGGGGCTGCCGGCAACCCTGATGGATTGCGAGCCAGCGCTACGCTTGCCATTATCGCAACTGCGAATATTGAGAGTAGTCCGGTGACAACAACTCGTTCGGTTCTCATATGGTTTCCCTCGCAACTTCGGACCCGTGAATGGCGCTCATGTTCGGAGCGCAGATTGCGCCACGATAATCAGTCGTTTGCATCCTATGTCTCATCCGAGGGCATTCAGAGACGGATTGGAGACAACATGGCGACAGTTATGCACTCCTAACCTTGGGCCTCGCCCCCTCCCCATCAACTGGCAGATTCTGAGTCGAGTGACAATGCGCATGGACGAACAATCTCAGTTCTCGGATTGGGGTCCCCGAATTCTTGCTGCGCTGGAGTATAATTGCCCGGACGCTCATCAAATAGAATGCCCAATTTGCCTGAAACCACAGGAGACACAAACCATGAAAGTCGTGCTGGCTAGCCTCATGAATGACGAGTTTTTGAAAGACCTGACCGAGACATTTCCCGATGTGGATTTCGCCGTCGCCAACTCACCTGACGACCAGCAGCGGGAGATTCAGGACGCCGATGTGTTCTTCGGGATGCCCAGCCGAGATGTTTTCGTCGCAGGCGAGAGACTCAGGTGGCTTCAGATACCGGGCACAGGTGTCGATAAGGCAGTGGAGATTCCGGAGTTGGTGGACAGCGACGTTGTGCTGACCAATGCTCGGGGGCCTCACACCAATCCGATGGCCGATCACGTGATGTCCATCGTATTGGGCTTCACTCATCGCATCCACGAGATGATGGGCGACCAGAAAGAGCGCTACTGGTCCACCCCAAAATACGACCAGCGGATCACCGAGGTGGGAGGCTCCACGATGGGCATTCTGGCTCTGGGAGGCATCGGTCAGGCGGTGGCCCGACGCGCTCACGCCTTCGGGATGGAGGTCTATGCCGTCGACAAAAACCCGTTCCCTGCGCCTCCTGAGGTCCGTGAGGTCTGGGGCTTTGACCGCCTCGACGATCTATTCAAGATGTCAGACTGGGTCGTGATTGCCGCTCCGTTGACCACCGAGTCTCACGGGATGATCACCGCGCATCACCTCGGGCTGATGAAACCCTCGTCCCATCTGATCATCATTTCGCGGGGCGGTATCGTCGAAGAGGATGCCCTGTTGGATACACTTCAAAACAATCGCATCGCCGGAGCCGGCGTGGACGCCTTCGAGAACGAACCTCTGCCCTCGGACAGTCCCTTTTGGGATTTGGACAACATCATCATCTCGCCTCACGCGTCAGCTCTTACCACCGAAATGTGGGAGGGCCGACGCCAGATTTTCAAGGAGAACCTGCGCCGATTCCTCGCCAACGAACCGTTCCTGTACGTGTGTGACAAGGTGACAGGGTTCTAGCGCTCCTGTCGCGCTCTAATAATCAGCCAATGGGTAACGAGGAGATTTAAGTCGGGCGGGGAAAGATAGCTGAGGACAGGCTCGCCCATGTGGGCTGGGAGGGCGACGCATTCGCTCTTATGCTTCATGCTCATCCAACGGCCATTCGATGAACGGTATTGTATATTCATTTCATTGCAAACCCGCGCCAGATGTCCGCATCTATGCATCTGCCGAAAGCGGAGCGTGTTATTCGATGCGCTCCACATCCACCACCGCGCCATCTCTGGCCGCCGATGCCAGCGCCACGAGAGCGGCCGTGTTCCGTAGTCCGTCCTCGGCCGGGAACTCTGGCGCCTTGCCGGTAAGAACGCACTCGGAGAACTCATCCAACTGGACACGATACCTGTTCAACCCAGGAGTAACCTCGACCCGTTCGCCATCAAGGTCAGTGGTGATGATCGAACTTCCTTCGTCGAACATATCAGGTATCTCAATACTGCCTTCCGAGCCTCTCACGATCAACTGACGGCGCGGTAGTTGCTCCATGCTGCTGAGCACGTCAGCAACGACCCCGCCTGGGAACTCGAGCAGCCCCGTGAAAGTCGTATCCACGCCGTAGCCCCCAGTGTCGGCGGCGAACCCCGAGGCGCGCAACGGCTCCTCTCCCAGCACGAAGCGACAAGCGTAAACGGCGTAACAGCCGGCGTCCAGCAGGCTGCCGCCTGCCAGTTCAGAGGAAAACCGAACGTTGCCCTGTGGTTGAGCGACGTTGAACGCCAGATCCGAATGAAGGCTGGTAATACGGCCAATGGCGCCCTCGCGGATCAACGCGCGAGCCTCTCGCAATTGTGGATTCCATCGGTGTGTAAACGCTTCAACCAGCACGACATTGTTGGCTTTCGCAGCGCTGATCATGCGTCGCGCCTCGTCTGTCGTCACAGCCAAAGGTTTTTCGCATAGGATGTGCTTGCCCGCTTCCGCCGCCTTGATGGTCCACTCACAGTGCATCGAGTTGGGAAGGGGGTTGATCACCGCATCCACGTCAGGGTCCATGAGCAACTCATCGTAGGACCCGTACCACCTTGGGATGTGATGCTCCTCTGCGGCCTCTTTCGCAGGCGCCTCTTGACGACTGGAAATCGCGCGCGTCTCGGAGTTGGGCGATTCGTTAGCGGCGGGAATGTGCTGGTTCAGAGCGATCTTCGCAGTGCTGATGATCCCGTAGCGGACTATGTCCTCTGGCATGATATTCTCCCAAACTGGATGATTGCGCCCCCAGTCGCAGTTGACAGCGAACGTACTGTATCAAAAACCGATTGTGATATCCATTCAGGACTCACGCCCCGCTCTCAAGCTCCCGCGCTCGGAGATAGTCCTTGTAACTGGCGTCCTGATCGCCCTTCACGTAGTGGATGATGCCACGATGTCGGTACGCGCTCCAGTAGGCAGGGTCCAGTTCGATGGCCCTGTCCATATCCGCCAACGCCTTGTCCAACTCCTCGATTTCCGAGTAGGCCAGCCCCCGGTTGTGGTAGGCGTCACGATAACCGGGGTCCAGCTCTATCGCCCTGGTGATGTCGCGGATGGCTGATTTAGGGTCGTCGGTGCAAAGATACGCCACTCCCCGGTTGTTATGAGCCATGACGTTTTCTGGCTCCATCTTGATCACGCGGGTCATGTCCCTCTTTGTCTCCTCGTATTCGCCCTTGTTCGAGTGGGCATTGCCCCGACGAAAGTAAGCGCTGGCGTTGTCGGGATCAATCTCG
>JASLRP010000510.1 GCA_030743915.1 SAR202 cluster bacterium
GACCTGATGCCGCGCCCTGTCCACGCCTGAGCGAGCCTCAAGCCCGAAGAAGTGACCGCTGGAGGGATTGCCGAAGCGACCATGGACGTAAGGCAGCATGGCCTCGGCCACCTGCGGGTCGATGGGCGTGGTCGCGTTATAGTCGAGGTAGATAGGAGTCATCGTAACTATCAGCTTCCAGAGTTTTTAAAGCAGCGTTGCGACGGGCGCGATCACTTCTGGATAGTTGTTGCGAGGAGAGTTCACCAACGTCGAGACCTCGTAGGCCTCCATCTCGTCGGAGTCGTAGGGAAGAAGTAGTTCTGAGAGCATCGCCGTGTTCTGTTCCTCTGAGTTCAGCCACAGGGCCTCGGACTCACGTGGCAGGATAACGGGCATACGGTCGTGGATCGAGGTCATGAATTCATTGGCCGAAGTCGTGATGATGGCGCACGTGAGGAGCCAGCTATCGTCGGGCTGTTTCCACGTCTCCCACAGTCCGGCAAAGGCGAACAGGCCTCCGGGATTGGCGGTAATGCGCATGGGTTTCTTCGACTTGCCTTCGCGCTTCCACTCGTAGAATCCGTCGGCGGGGATGAGACAGCGACGACGCTTGAATGCATTCCGGAAACTGGGCTTTTCGGCAAGAGTCTCGGCGCGAGCGTTAATCATCCGGTTGCCGATCTTCGGGTCCTTGGCCCACGAAGGGACCAGTCCCCAGCGCATAAGCTCCGGGCGATTCTCGCTCCCGCGGTTGGTGATGGTTAACACCTCCTGAGTGGGCGCGATATTGAAGCTCGGGACCCAGCCCAGATCAAACCCCGTGAAGGAGAACCTGTCCTCGAAAGAGTCCTGGTCAGCCGTCAGCGTAAATCTTCCGCACATATCGCATCTCCGTCTGGCTCTACTGAAGTTGCCATGCCGATACCTTCGAGTTTACCAGAGGAACCCGAGAAATGAGGAGGAACAAACATACCGCCTTTTGACGGTCTCGGCCCTGCCAACCCATCGACCAAGAGTGTGCATTTCATCTTCACTTCTATAAGCGGCTTCCATTGACACAGCCGCCCCAGAGACAAATAATCCAAGGGCCGCACATTGACGGTGAGTAGCCTGTCGAAATGACCCTGAACATCTTGATATTCTCGACGAAACCCCAGATGAAGGAGCTTCACACATGAGGCGTGGCGATGACACACGGTGTGGAACCAGGCGATTTGCCCCATTCAACACGCGTCTGCTGTTCGCAGTTGGAGCCATGATAATCGCGTCAGGCGCGGCGGCGGTGTTTGCTGGTCTTGGAGGATTTCCTGTCGCTCGTGAGATGATTCTTGATGGAGGGAATCCCGTCGCTCAACTGGTTCTCAATCCTGAAGTCAACACCGAGCCGACCTGCGACGACCCGAACGGAGTCCTCAAGATCGTGACTCCGACCTTTGCAGTCGTGCGCTCGATGTCCAGCTTTGTCGGATCGTCACTGGGTGTTATTGAGCAGGGCGAACTGGTCACAACTCTATCCCAGAACGAGTCGGGTTGGTGGCATGTGAGCCTGCCAGCCAACTGCGCCATCACAGGTTGGGTTCCCGAGAACACATTCGAAACTTTGCGAGTCAATCTGGACTCTCTCGGCAGCAGTGGCCCTCAACAACAGCCAATCGGCGGCGGCTCTGGGAATTCGGGCGGCTCCGAAGGTGGTCCGAGTTTCAACTTCGGAGGAATCAGCGGAGTGACCGGCTCGGCGGGGCTGGTCATTTCCCAGGCTCTGACCTTGCGGGCAGGCACTGTAGCCGGTGGCGACGGACTGGTGACAACCAACGATGAAGGGACGCGATTCACCGCCGCAGTGGAAACTCAGATCGGTTCAACGTTCACCATCTCCCTGGCCTTGTGCAACAAGAGCAACAGTCCGCTGGTCGGCCAGATCGACCTTCATCCAGCGATGAACATCAGCGCAACGAAGGCCGACGACATCCTTGGAATAGGTCGCGTCGGCTTGACATCCTGGAAGTTCAACATGGCCTCGGCCTGCGACGACTTGACGCCTGACCTGATACTCACCGTGAATCTGCCAGGTGGAATGGCTCCAGGATTCGGAACCATCACGGGAGCCCTGCGCCAGGTGGCGTTTTAGGTTTTCAATCTGGTGTCAGGCAGTGCTGTGGAACGCCTGCCACCACCTTCCAGCGATATTCCTTGAAACTGAAATTCCAGCCGCTCAATTCCCGAAGCAACAACCCTGCGCCGCAATCACTGTCGCATATGTTCTTGAGGGTTGCTCGGTTCGAAGGTTTTCCTCCCGGTGGCGAATGGCTTTTGGAAATATGAAAGGCCCGGCGTCCATACACCGGGCCTATTTTATTCACTTTGTTGACCCCGCACCTTCAGATTTAGATCTGATTTGGCCGCCTCGCCAGACTAGGTGGTCGAGGCATCTGGGCCATGATAATCAAGTTACGCGGGTCTCAAGCTTTTCGCATCCCCTGCTGACCAAACGGGGCGCCGTTCAGACTTACAGCCAGCAGAGGCCACGGACGGATACTTCCATGCATGATTTGTGATGTATTCTCTCAGTATCACCGCCCTCCCTTCCGGCATTCGCCTGTTATATGTTCAGATCATTGCTATATCTGACACACTCAGATTATCAGCGCCGTGTTGGCGCGTCAATCAGTTGAGAGTCAAAAGACGTGAAGAAGTCGTGAAAACAATGACATCTTGAGGGTCCGATTTTTCGCAAACCTCAGTGGTCCGGGCCCAAGAAGGCTCTACACCCTTCACAAAACTCATTCTATTTTGATGGATAGTTAAGGCACACAACGCCAAGACACCTCACCCGACTGGCGCTACCATTTCATCAATCTCTCTGACTGGCGAGGTTGGCTATGCTGCCTGATTATGTTGTCGAATCCGCTCTGTGGGGCACGCTCTACGCCGCTGGCGTGATGGCGGCGTCCCTCACCGTCGCTGCCGTAGTCCAGTTGGTGTTCGTCGCCATCATCAGGCGCCGACGGCGCATCCACCCTGACGGCCTGGACGTCGATATGTTCCAGACGGTCAAAGGTCCCGCGGTTCTGTTCGTCGTCATCATGGGCCTCTTCCTGTCGTATCTGACCCTGACTCAGATTACCCACCCATCCTTTGAGGTTGTTTACGGTCGCGACTCCTGGGCCAAGAACGCATGGCTGATCATGGTCATCATCGAGTTCAGCTACCTGGGATCACACCTGATCCAGACCATGATGACCTGGTACCTGCACAACATAGCCACCCAGACGGCCACCGATCTTGACGACAAGCTGATTCCCCCGCTCAGGCGTGTCGCGCCTATGATCGTCTATTCCATCGCGTCGCTGCTGGTCCTGGATGTCATCGGGATTGCCATCACTCCCATGCTGGCCGGTCTGGGTATCGGTGGTCTCGCCATCGCGCTGGCCGTCCAGCCGACGCTGAGCAACTTCTTCGCCGGAACGTACCTGATCTCAGAGGGTGAGCTAAACGAGGGTGATTACATCGAACTGGACAAAGGCCCTGCCGGATTTGTCGTCGAGGTGGGATGGAGAAGCACGAAGATCAGGAATCGGATCAACAACCTGGTGATAATCCCAAACTCCAAGATGGTGGACAGCATCGTGACCAACACCTTCAGTCCGACGCCGGCAATGAACATCGTGATCAATTGCGGCGTCAGCTACGAGTCAGACCTGGAGCAGGTCGAGAAGGTGGTGCTTGAAATCTCCAACGACATCATCGAGGAGTTCGAGCATACGGTGACAGACTCGGAACCCTTCTTCGGCTTCCGGACGTTCGGAGATTCCAATATCGACTTCTTTGTCTCGATAACAGCCACATCCCGCACTGGTTCGTTCATCGTCGGGAGCGAGTTGATTAAGCGGATTCACTCGCGGTTCAAAGAGGAAGGAATAGAGATCAACTACCCCGTCAGAAAGCTGATTCCCACCGAGTCCAACGGCGCGGCCAATCAAGATCTTTTGGAACAGGCGATAATCGAGAATCAGCAGGCCAGCCAGACCGACCAATGAGGGCCGGCGGGCTAGATGGTCTTGAGCCAGCCGAGGATGGTCTCGAATAGTTCTACATCGCGGTCCTGATATCCGTGGTTGGCTCCGTCGATGACCTCGACCCTCACGTGGGGGAACTCAGCGGCCCTGACGCTCCGCATGGCAGCGCCGCACGCAGGCAGAACCTGCGGTCCGTCGCACTCCTCGGAGCCGAAGATGAACATGACGGGAGTCTCGACCTCTTCGACACGGGCGGTGACGCTGTAGCGATTGTCCTCGTTGAAGCAATCCACAAAAGCACTGGCCGACCATGTGGAACCCCAGGGCATACCCGGAGTGAAAAAGGTGTGGGGCCTGCCCTCGGCAATCTCGTGTGTCGCGTTATGATAGACGCGGAAGAAGTCGTCGGGGTGCAGTTGCTTGAGACCTTCGTGATCGTACTCCCCAGGCGAGACAGGCAGGACGGCAACTACGTCCTGGAATTTCTCTTTGGCCTGAGCGTAAACCGAGCGCACCGCGCCTCCGCTGTGACCTCCGATGGCAATACGTCGGTGGCCTCGCTCCCTCAGAAGCTCCAACCACGCGGCGTAGTCCATTCGGGACTCGTCCACCGACTCGAAAGCGTACCCCTTGGGAGGGCCGCCCCGTGCGCCCGCAGACACTATGTCGTGCCCTCTACGGTTGGCCGCCAGGAACGCGACGCCCTGCTCTGCCAGTCGCTGGCCCAACTCCAGGTACAGCGGGCGATAGAAGTGCCCGCCGTCCCCGTGGAAGAAGCACACCGCTTCAACAGTGGAGCCTGATTCCACATCCGACGGCGCAAAGTACGCCCCGCCGAGGGTCATGCCATCAGTGGTCTGGACTTCAACGAAGTCTGCAAGCATTTGCGCGTCCCTTCATCCACTGGTTGGGAAGTCTCGCCATTCTGAGCGGAGTGAAGAATCTGGTCGCAGATCAGACCAGTTGTCTTTCCACGAACAGATTCTTCAACTTCGGTCTCAGAATGGCGATTTGCCGGTCACGGGAAATTCTATCCTGAGATGACCGGATATTTGGAAAAGTCGGTTATTCCCGCCTCGGCCAGAACATCCTCGTCGTAGAGAATTTTGCCAGTGTAGGTCTTGGGGTCCTGCTCGCACATAATGGCTCCGGCGTCGCCCATGATGATGCCGTCTTCACGCGCTCCAGAGTAAGGAGTTCCCTGGCGGAACCAGCGTTGTCCCTCTGAGGCGATGGCGCCTCTGGGAGAAAGGCAGTTCACAGCGATGTTGTCCTGCCAGACCTCTGCTGCCATGCCCTGAGTGAACCGCTCCATGTGGGCCTTGCCCGCGCCATAGGCAGTCCCGCCGGAACTGGTCTCGGTGTACGGGCCTTCTCCGGGCCCGATGGCGCCCACGGAAGAGATATTCATGATGTGGCCCCACCCGTTCGCTCGCATGTGAGGCAGCACCAGTTGACAGCCGATGAACGGCCCTCGGATGTTCACGTGATAGAGCAGGTCCCAGTGGCGAATCCGCATGTCCTCGACCTTGCCAGGAATCAGAATGGCCGCGTTGTTGACCAAAATGTCGATCTTTCCGTACTGCTCGACGGTCTGGTTGAACATCGCTTCATAGTCTTCCTCTTTGGTCACGTCGCACCGGATGCCTATGGCCTCGCCGCCTTCCTCTTTGATCCGATTGACTGCGGTCTCTATGCTGCCTTCAATGCGGAAGTCGCCTTCCTTCTCGGTGCGGGCCGATACCACGACCTTTGCCCCTTCTCGAGCGAACACCACGGCCATGTCTCGGCCAATGCCTCTGCTGGCTCCCGTGATTACCGCTACTTTGCCGTCTAGCTTTCCCATAATTTTTCTCCTTAATTGATTAGTTGCCCTGTATTGGCCTGTTGCCAATTTGGCCCTGAATTATTCTGTCCCCGAAAATCCGAATAGCCGGAGCTTTTCTGCGACCACTTCCTTCATTGCGTTCACCGCGCTGTCCATCAGTTCGAGGAGTTCGGGTTGATTGAAGCCCTCCAGTTCGCCGGACAGCGATTCCATGTAGGCCGATCGCACCTCTGTGTTCACGTTGAACTTTCGGACTCCAAGCTCAATTGACCTCTCGATCATATTCTCTGGAAGTCCAGACGCTCCATGCAGGACGAGAGGCACGAACACCACATCTCGAATCGCCTCCAGCCGCCCGAAGTCCAGGGTCGGCCAACCCCGATACCGTCCGTGGACGTTGCCGATGCAAACAGCCAGAGAGTCCACTCCGGTGCGTTCGACGAATTCTGCGGCCTGTTCAGGGTCGGTCATCTTTGCATCATACTCTGCAACTACCGTTGTGTCCTCTGTCCCAGAGAGACGCCCAAGCTCTGCCTCAACCATGCCGCCCTGACTGTGGGCCAACTCGGCGATTTCCCGCGTGAATGTGACGTTAGCCTCATAGTCCAAAGATGAGCCATCGGCCATGATGGAGTTTACTCCGCCTGCCAGAACGCGGTCGATTTCTGAATGATCCGTGCTGTGATCCAGATGCACAGCCATCGGCGCAGATGCTGACTCAGCCGCCGCAAGGCACAGAGCGATCAATGGATCGCCTCCGAACTCCAGAGAAGCAGAGTGTATCTGGAGTATCGCCGGGCAGCCTTGACTCTCGGCGGCTGCAACGACGGCTAGCGCTCCTTCCAGATTGTAAACATTGAACGCCCCTATGGCATATCCGCCGTCTTCGGCCATCTCTAACAGCGATTTAGCGCTGGTCAACATCCGATATTTCTCACCATTCTGATTGCGCCGTTTCGTGTGGAATACTCAGCTTATTCACCATGTCCACCAGACCTCTGGAATCACCGACATTGCCGGGAAACACCACCAGCGCGAGGCCGGGAAATCGAGTCTCCGGACCAAGCTCCCAGGTTGGAATTCCAGGCATAACCTGGCCCATGGCCACCGCCCTTTTGACTCCAAGCGCTCGGGTCGAAATGTTGCTGGTGGTCATGCCGCCTTTGGAGATCATGTATCGCGGCCTCACATCTATTGCGTCGATGATGGCGACCAGTCCATCGGATATCTTCTGGCCGATTGTCAGATTCGTGTCCGCGTCCGTTGCGGTCAGCAATTCGCGGCTCGTGTAGGCCACGACATCCAGGCCCTGAGACAGATTCTCGTTGATCTCGCTGGCAGCTCTCGCGACTTCAGACTCGGCGGCATCATACACCAACGATGTGACATTCACCTCAACGCCGTGAATTCCGGGCATCGCCAATAACTCGTTCAATTGAGCCGTCGTCCTCGGGATGTAAGAGCCGACAATAGTCAGAGCGCCGCCCGAGGCCGGCATGTTCAGATCGTCGATGGTCAGCGGAGCGCGGGCCGTCTGTCCAATACGCGCCCGGATTATGGAGGCAGCAGTGCGATAGAGAAACTTCGAGCCTTGCGCTTCGGCTGTCAGCAGTCCTTGGGTCACGACTTCCACGTCGCGCATACTGGCGGCGTTCACGATGCTGGTTAGTCCACCTTGAAGCTTTGAGACCACCAAGGCCACGCGTTCTGGGCCGCCCTCTCGAATATCTTCCAATGAAATGGACACGACATCGTCGGAGGATACCTTGCCGTCGGTCATCTCCTCCACCCACTGACGGAGGTTGGACGAACGATAGCCGAGCGCAGGGTCCCTGGCGAACTCGGTATCGCCAGCAGGCGTCAACCACTCTCCATCAGACACATAATGCACGTCATTTATGGTGTATCGTCCGCCTTCCAGAAAGAACGGAACGAGAATTCGAGCGTCAAATCCGCCACCCAGGGCGTGATCCAAGGCGTCATCCTCTCCTGGATAATGGCCCCTCAGCGTGGAGTCGCCTCGAGTGAAGATGGCAACCTTTCTACTGGAGCCGTCTATTGCCTGTCTCAGGTTTCGGCCCACTTCGCCGTTGACCGCCTTGGCCTTGTCCAGAGTCATGCCACGCGAGTTGGTGACGATGAAAAATGCAGGCAGGTCTGATTCCAGTTCGGCCCTGATCGTCTCCACCGACCAGTCGGTGAGAACAGCCACGCCGTAGATCGTCTGGGTGCCTGTGGGGTCGTCATCGACGACTGCCAGCTTTTCGCCGCTCGCGGCGATAGTGTCTCGAATCCAGGGCAGGGGATCGTCAGGCCATTCATGCGGCAAGCTCTGAAGGGTTTCGACCAGGGGGATTCGAGATGTCATGTATTGGCCCGGCTCCGATACGCGTGAGTTGGGTGCGATTGTCAACTCCTATCTGGTCAATGTCAAGCCAGCAGACTGACAAATCGGCGGGGGACCGAGTTACAAGATTGACCGACCTGTGGCGCGTTGTTAGACTCTGCCCAACGCAACATCAAAAGGACGAAATATGAAGATCACAGGCTTCGAAACCTTCAATCTCAGTTCACCATTGGAACGGCCCTTCGGCTGGTCTCAGGGTTGGATTGATCATCGCTCCGTCGGCATCGTCAAGGTAACCACAGACGAGGGCATCATCGGTTGGGGAGAGGGAGCGGGTGGTCCGGCCTCGTCGGTTGTCCACGATATTTTCGCTCCGAACCTCATCGGCCAGGACCCCACAAACCGGCTCGGTCTGTGGCAGAAGATGTTCAGTCTGCTGTACAACGCCAACGTGGCAAGCGGTTTCGGCGGCAGCGCCATCAGCGCCGTTGACACCGCCCTGTGGGACATCACTGGCAAGGCCACCGGCCTTTCAGTGTCAGAGCTTCTTGGAGGCCAGATCAGGGATAAAATCGCCGTGTACGCCACCGGCCTCTACTACACCGAGGGGGAGTTTCCGACCAGGCTCCTGGAGGAGGCCACCGGATATGTCGAGGCTGGCTACAAAGGCATGAAGACCAAGATTGGCGGCCTGCCCATGGATGAAGACATCAAAAGAGTCGCCGCCCTGCGAAAAGCCATCGGCCCGGATATCAAGCTGATGGTGGACGCCAACCAGGGATACAACGCTCCCTCGGCCATACGAATTGGCCAGCGACTGGCCGAACACGACATCCTGTGGTTCGAGGAGCCAGTCAGCGCACAAGATTTGGAGGGTTACCTACGGGTCAAATCCGCCCTGCCTATGGCCATCTCGGGCGGCGAGAACCTGCGCACGCGATACGAGTTCAAGGATTTTCTGACTCGCCGAGCCTACGACATCGTCCAGCCTGACGTTATTAACGTCGGCGGCATCACAGAGATGCGCAACGTCGCTATGATGGCCAACGCGCTGGGAATCCAAGTCAACCCTCACGTCTGGGGATCGCCCATTATGATAGCCGCGACCCTTCACGTCGCAGCGACCATACCGCCGTGTCCCCCGTCCCGCGAGCCTGAGCCCTTCGTCCAGGAGCCAGTCATGGAATTCGACCGAACGCCCAGCGGAATTCGCGACGGCCTGGTCGCCGAGCCTTTCGATCAGTTTGACGGTTTCGTGGCCGTGCCCACCGGCCCCGGCCTGGGTGTCGAGATTGATGAGGATGCGGTGCGGCGGATGGCAAATTGATTCCGAATATAGGCACCTCTAACTTCGTGATCATCTCACAGGGTCGAGAGTCACAATGCCTCCCTCAAATACCTGAATTCGCAATTCATAGCCTTTCATGAGTCCCATACCAACGAGAGGATCGGTATCGGCTTCATCTGCCGTGGCACGACGCACTTCACCATCCCAGACGACTGAAACTTCGTACCTGTCATATATAATGCTGCTTCCATCTGCCAAAAGCGCGCGACCACGCCCGCGCCAAACAAGCCCAAGTTCTTGGATTATTGAAGGAGGGAGGCTTATCGATCCGTCGAAACCTGTATCGATAACCGCTTCGATTTCTTCATGATTCTCCCCTAAACCGCGAATCTCCAGACGAATCACTGCCTCTGCGTCTGGCGTGACATCACCTATGATCATGCACGCGACCCAAAGCGACGAGTGTAATCAGAACCGACCCGCACTAGCCAAACCTGAGCTTCTGGATTTCTAGCCACCAGGGCGTCTGATGCCGCGAGTTCCTCAGCGTCGATTTCATAGTCCCCCGTCTCTATGTCGATCGCCACGAACTTGCCATCATCCCCGCTGTCGATGTGTGGGCAGACATAATTTTTGTACGCTTGATCACCAAGCCTGGCATACTCTTCTTTGTTGTAACGCGGTCTGAGTTGGGACATGACATTCATCCCCTATCGGTATTTTTTCGTCAATCGTTCAACGATTCCATTCTACACGCCGCCTATTGAATCAGCGATAAGCTCGTCGAATTCCGGATATCGGCGCGTTTGTAACCTCGACACTTGCATAACTCGCTGTACGTGGTATCTTTACCCGTAACCATTCGCTTTCCTTGCTTTGACGGAGGCCCCGATGATCTGTTCAAGTTGTCAGGCGATAAACCCTGACCAAGCGAAGTTCTGTATGCAATGTGGCTCGACGCTGGCGAACACGTGCCCTCAGTGCAGCACCGAACTCCCCGCAGAGGCACGATTCTGTTTTGGCTGTGGCCATCAGATCGGCGGAGCGCCGCCGGCGCCTGTCGCCGCTGATCCTCCGGTTCCAGTCGCGGCCCCTACTCCCGAACCGGTGATCGAATCGGTTCAGGAGAGGCTCTCGCAGTATATTCCCCCTGAGCTGCTCTCCAAGCTGGAATCGGCTCGCGCCTCCGGCGGGATGATGGGCGAACGCAGGGTTGTCACCATGCTGTTCTGCGACGTTCAGGGTTCCACACAGGCCGCAGAACAGCTTGACCCAGAGGAGTGGGCCGACATCATGAACGGGGCCTTCTCCAGACTGATCGAGCCGGTGTACAAGTACGAAGGCACCCTGGCGAGGCTCATGGGTGATGCGATACTGGCCTTCTTCGGCGCGCCCATCGGCCACGAGGACGACCCTCAACGCGCAGCGCTGGCGGCATTGGACATATTGCAGGATGTCGAACCCTACCGCGCCGAGGTAAAGAGCAAGTGGGGCATAGATTTCAACGTCAGAATTGGCATAAACACCGGTCTGGTGGTGGTCGGCGAGGTCGGCTCCGACCTCAGAGTCGAGTACACGGCTCTTGGCGACGCAGTTAACCTGGCCGCCCGTATGGAACAGACCGCCGAACCAGGCACGATTCAGGTTTCTAGTGACACCCACAGGCTGATCGCGCCGCTGTTCGATTTCGAGCCACTGGGCGGAATTGAAGTGCGCGGCAAGGCCGATCCCGTTGACACATTCATGGTATTGGGCGCAAAGGCCGCTCCCGGCAGTCTCCGAGGCATTGAGGGCCTCGACTCGCCCCTGATCGGCAGGGACGCCGACCTGAAGTCCCTTCGCGAGACCGTCAGCCAACTCATGATGGGCAATGGCCAGATGGTCTCCATCATGGGCGAGGCAGGCCTTGGCAAGTCCCGCCTGTTAGCGGAGTTGAGAAGGGCGCTAGTGACCGATGGTCACGTCGCGCTCCGACAGGGAAGCTCCAGCGAAGCCACCAGCGGTGGCATGGAGTCCAAGCTCGGTTGGTACGAGGGACGCTCGTACTCCTACGAGACCTCCACACCTTATGCCCCATTCATAGTCCTGTTCAAGAATCTGTTTGGCATACAACCCGGACAGTCCGATGCTGAACAGTACGAACTCATACACGCTCGCGCCTCGACAATCGCTCCAGGGCGCGCGAATGATCTGGCTCCATTCATGGCGAACATGCTGGGAGTGCAAACCGAAGGCGAAGCGGCGCAGGCATTGCGATATCTCGACCCTCCGCAAATGCGACAAAACATTTTCAACGCCACCATGGAATTGCTGGAGAAAGCGGCGGCGGAGCGACCCCAGGTTATCGTGTTGGATGACCTGCACTGGGTCGACCCGACATCCCTGGACCTGGTGCGCGAATTGATGCCTATCACAGACCGAGCCGCTCTCATGATTATCAGCGTGTTCCGACCGTCAACCCAGGACGCGTCCTGGCAGTTCCATGAGTCGGCCATGCGGGACTACGGCCACCGGTACCATTCTGTGACACTCCAACCTCTCAGCGCCGACGATTCCCGCGAACTGGTTGCCAACCTGCTGGAGGTTGAGGACCTTCCAGAAAGAGTTCGCGCCCTGATTCTCGAAAAGTCGGAAGGCAACCCCTTCTTCGTCGAAGAGGTAATTCGCTCGCTGCTGGATGCTAATCTGGTCGAACGCCACGAGGGCCACTGGCGCGCTACTCAGGATATCGAGCGCATTGCTGTTCCTGACACTCTGGCGGGTGTCATCACAGCCCGTCTAGATAGGCTTGATGACACGTCCAAACGTGTCGCCCAGACTTCTTCGATCATTGGTCGCGAGTTCCAGTACGAGGCCTTGGAAAGCATATTCGACGACACTGCGCCGCTGGAAGAAGCTCTTATGGACCTGCAACGGCGCGAGCTTATCCGCGAAAAGACACGATTCCCTCAAAGAACCTTCATTTTCAAGCACGCCGTCACACAGGAAACCGCCTACGGGTCGCTGCTGCTGAGCAACCGCAGACAGTTGCACGACAGGATGGCCGAGTTCCTGGTGTCCAATGAAGCCGAGCGAGTCAACGAGATCGCTCGGCATTTCGTCGAGGCTCGGCAGTCAGCCAAGGCGCTCCCTTATATGGTCACTGCCGGCGACAACGCTTCTCGCAACTACTCAACGCAGGAAGCGATCGACTTCTACACTCAGTCACTGGACATCCTTGAGAATGAAAAAAACTCGGCGCTGGCCCGCAAGGCCTACGAGGGACTTGCAGGCGCATTGACTTTCGAATTCGATGTTCCCGGCGCGGTGAATGCCTACCACAAGATGATCCATGAGGCCGAAGACTACAACGACATGCCCATGAAGGTCTCAGCGCTGAACAAGCTCGCCTTTGTCACTGGAGCGATGCAGGGTCAGTACCCGGAGGCCGAGAGCCATTTGGGGGACGCCGAAGGCATTGCCCGCGATTGCAACGATCTTGAAGGGCTTGCTGAGATGCACATGAACTACTGTGCGCTCAGGATACCCTTTGGTGAGTTTGAAGACGCGCACGAACATCTTACGGAAGCGGCTGAATTGGGCGAGACGCTCGATCTGGAAGAGCCTCGTTTGTTCGGTCTCGCCCATATCTCCACGGCAAAAGTGTGCATGACCGAGTTTGACGAAGCCTGGGAATCAGCCAATGAGGCTCTGGAAGTCGCCCGAAAATTCGGCAACCGCCAGTACGAGTCCGAAGTGTTGGCCATGCCCGTTCCTTTCTGTCTTCTGAGAGAAGGGAAATTCGACCAAGCGTCAGAGGCCGCAACCAAGGCGCACCAGATCGGTTCTCAGATCGGCGCCGCTGGGGGCGAGTCCACAGCGGCTTATGTAATGGCTGAAATCTCGATGATGCGCGGGGAGTATGAGCGCGCGATTGATTGGGCGACCAACGCCGTCGATGTGGCCAACGGAGCGGGAATGTTCTTCATATCTGCCGCCGCGCTGAGCGCAGCGGGAATGGCGCATTTGGAAATCAGTTCAGACTTTGTGGACAAGACCGTCGAAGTCCATCAAGAAGCCATCAGGCTCATGGACATGCCGTTCGGCACGGCGTATGGAGGCATGATCTGGGCAGAACTGGGATTTTGCGCTTTGGCGCTGGGGCAGACCGATATGGCATCTGAACTGTTCCAAAAAGGGTTGAATGTTTCCAACGCAGCGCAGCTTATGGCCAGGCCCATGCACCTCGTCGGCTCCTCGTTTCTGTCTATGGGACAGGGAAATATGGAGGACGCGGCCAGTGGCATCGCCGAAGCGCGAGAGTTCGTCGATGAACGCAAGATGAAACACCTGGACCCAATCATCGCCTTCGCCGAAGCAAACCTCGCGGGCGCTCTGGGAGAGGCCGAGCGCGCTCTGGAAAGGTTCGCCCACGCCGAAGAGCGAGCCTCAATGATGAAGATGCGCCCCTGGGTCTGGCAGTCCCGTGCCGGAGCCGCCCAGATTCTGGCGGGCGCTGGACGCACCGAAGAAGCTACAATGAAACTCGATCAGGCCAGAGAGACCGTGGACGAAATCGCTGGCCTTTTCAAAGACGACAACTTGCGCCAGAAATATCTGGACAGCATGGAAGCAAAATTAGCGACGCCCTAGCGGGGGGAGATAGGGGTCCTGAGGAGATTGACACTTGCCACCACCGGTAATATTGACAGTTGACGACGAGCCGCAGGTACTGAACGCCATTGAGCGTGACCTCAGGAGAAAGTATCGGCGCGAGTACAGAATCTTAAAAGCTGGTTCCGGCGCGGAGGCGCTGGACCTGCTGAAACAGCTCCAGCAACGCAATGATCAGGTCGCAGTCTTCGTTTCCGACCATCGGATGCCGGAAATGAATGGCACCGAGTTTTTAGCTGAGGCGCGCCAGCTTTACCCTGACGCCAAAAAAGTCCTGCTAACAGCGTACGCAGACACAGATGCTGCCATCAATTCCATCAACGAAATCGGACTCGATCACTACCTTATGAAACCCGGGGACCCGCCTGAGACGAACCTGTTTCCGGTGCTGGACGACCTGCTGGACGACTGGCAGGCAACGACAGACATCCCTTACGACGGCATCCGGGTGGCTGGCGCTCAATGGTCCGCAGACAGCCATCGAGTGAAAGGCTTCCTGGCCACAAACCGCATCCCGTATCAGTATCAGGACATCGAGCGAGACTCGCGTGTCAGGGGCATAGTTGAAGACGTCGCCGAAGGCGCCATGCGATTGCCCGTGGTGTTCTTGCCTGACGGAGAGCCACTGGTCGCTCCGGACAACGCTACCCTGGCAGACAAGGTAGGCCTTCAGACACGGGCATCCCAACAGTTTTATGACCTGATCATCGCAGGCGGAGGGCCAGCCGGTCTCGGCGCCGCCGTGTATGCCACGTCCGAAGGTCTCAGCACGGCCATGATCGAACGCCAGGCCACAGGTGGACAGGCAGCAACAAGCTCTTTCATCGAGAATTATCTGGGCTTTCCAAGAGGCCTGACCGGAGCCGATCTTGCCCGTCGCGCCACCGCCCAGGCAGAGCGGTTCGGCACCGAAATCCTCACTGCTCGCGAAGTCGTGGGAGTACGGCTCCAAGACCCGTACAAGATCGTCGAACTTGACGATGGCTCAGAGCTTGCCTGCCACTCCCTCATCATCGCCACAGGGGTTGACGTGAGAACTCTGGACGTTCCGGGGGCCGAAACTGTGACCGGAGCAGGCCTGTTCTACGGCGCGGCCATGACCGAGGCGGCGAACTACAGCGGCCAGCACATGTACGTAATCGGAGGCGCCAACTCATCCGGGCAGGGCACTCTGTTCTTCTCTCGCCACGCCAGCAAAGTGACAATGCTTGTGCGCGAGTCCTCGCTGGGCATCAACATGTCCCAGTACCTGATAGACCAGATCGAGGCTCTGGACAATGTGGAAGTGCTCACCCTCACAGAGGTGACCGAGGTCCACGGAGACCCTCAGTTGGTGGCTATTACCACCCGCGACCGCAAAACCGGCGAGACAAAGAAGGTCGAAACTCCGGCGATGTTTGTCTTCATCGGCGCTGTTCCATATACAGACTTCCTG
>JASLRP010000511.1 GCA_030743915.1 SAR202 cluster bacterium
TAGAAATCGGTGGTTTGTGGTGGCCACAGCAGGCTGCTTTGTCCCCCTTCCCGCAATCTGGCACAGACATGAGAAGCTGGTTTGTCACAGCTCAGTTTGGAGGAGACAATGATCGCGGCAGGGTGTTCGGGATCCAAGCAATAACAACTACAGCAGATATTGACCAGGAATTTGCTGATTGGTTCAATCAAGGGATTGATACTGGTATGTGGCCGGGATTTCCAGTCGCAGAACTCCGAATCAAAGGCGCCACTCCGATTGCGGGGTTAACAGTAAAACGAAATTGACAACCTGAAAACACCGGAATCTCGTAGCTTAGGTTACGCCAGTGCTCAGATTCGGTCGGAAGGGACTCCCATCGTCGAATTAATTCGCCTGGACGGTAATATCTGGCGGCTCAACGATCTTAGTCTCGATCTGATCTCTCGTTTTCTGATCCGCGATCTTCATTCCAGGACTGCTTAACGCGCTACGATGTTCACAAGGCGACCCGGCACGTAGATGACCTTCGGAATGTCCTTGCCTTCGATGTGAGGTTGGACTTTCGGACTGGACAGGGCTGTCTCTTTGGCCGCGTCTTCCTCGATGCCTACCGGAACCTCGATGCGGTCGCGCAGTCGTCCGTTTACTTGCACAACGAGGGTTATCGTTTCGTCGGCGGCCAGGGATTCGTCCCATTCGGGCCATGACTCGGTGTGGACGCTGGAATCGTGGCCTGTGGCCTCCCATAGCTCCTCTGACAGGTACGGAGTGATCGGGGCCATCATTGCCACCAGGTTGCTCACGGCTTCGTTCCAGGCGTCCGAAGTGAGGTCCGAGCGCTCCCACGCTTGAGTCAGCGTGTTGGTCAATTCCATCAGAGAAGCGATTGCGGTGTTGAACTTGAAGCTGTCCATGTCGCCGGACACTTTTTGGATGGTTTTGTGCATGATTCGTTGAACGTCGCGAACCGAATTTTCATCCACAGCGCTGTGGCCCAACTCTGAGGCGTCGCGATGGGCGACTTCCCAGACACGATTGGCCCAGCGCGCAACGCCGTTAATGCCCGAATCGCTCCAATCTCCCCCTGCCTCCCACGGGCCGAGGAACATCAGGTAGGAGCGCACAACGTCCGCCCCGACCTCTCCGACATAATTGTCGGGAGCGATGACGTTGCCGCGAGACTTGCTCATCTTGTTCCCACCGTGGATGATCGTTCCCTGGTTGAACAATCGAACGAACGGCTCATCGAAGTCGATCAAACCCAGGTCTCGCAGCGCCTTGGTGAAGAACCGAGCGTAGAGCAGGTGCATGACTGCATGCTCGACACCGCCGGTGTACTGGTCAACGGGGTTCCATTGTTTGATAGCCTCAGGATCGAACGGCCCGTCCTGGAATCCTGCGCTGGCGTATCTCAGGAAATACCACGATGAGTCAACGAACGTGTCCATCGTGTCTGTTTCGCGCTTGGATGGCTTTCCGCAATCTGGACACGGAACATTGACGAAACCTTCGTGCAGCGCCAGAGGAGATTCGCCCGTGGGCAAGAATTCAGCGTCCTCGGGCAGCAGCACAGGCAGGTCATCATCGGGCACGGGAACTTCGCCGCAATCAGGGCAGTAGATTATCGGTATGGGCGTGCCCCAGTATCGCTGGCGGGAAATCAACCAGTCGCGCATTCGGTAGTTGACGGTGCGCTCTCCCCAGCCTTCGGCCTCAATGTGGTCGGCCATCTTTTGCCAGCCTTCAACACTGGTCAGGCCGTCGAACTGTCCTGAGTTAACCTGCGTTCCTTCTGCCAGATATGCCTCTTCCAGATCGTTGCCATCCCAATCTGGGGGGGCCACAACCACGCGAATCGGCAGATCGTACTTGTGGGCGAACACGAAATCACGAGCGTCGTGAGCAGGCACGCCCATGACCACTCCTGTTCCGTAAGTGTGCAGGACGTAGTCAGCGGTAAGTATCGGCACGCGTTCGCCGTTCAAGCGGTTGACACAAAATGAGCCGGTGAAAACGCCGGTCTTTTCTTTTTCCGTAGAAAGGCGTTCAATTTCGGACTCCAGGCTGGCTTGACGGACGTATTCCTCCACTTCTGCTCTGTGCTCATCGGTCGTCAATTCGCCTACCAATGGATGCTCTGGAGCCAACACCACGAAGGTCACTCCGAAAACTGTGTCGATTCGTGTGGTAAACGTCCTCAGAGTCTTCTGCTTCAGTCCGTATTCTGAAATGTCGAATTCGACCTCCACGCCCTCGCTGCGGCCAACCCAGTTGGTCTGCATGGTGTTGATCCTCTCCGGCCAATCGATCTTGGACTGGTCGAGAAGTTCATCAGCGTAGTCGGTGATTTTGAAAAACCACTGGTTCATATCGCGCTGCTCAACGGCGGTGTCGCACCTTTCGCAAAGACCGTCGATCACCTGCTCGTTAGCAAGCACAGTGATGCACGAGGGGCACCAGTTCACCGGAGCGAATCCTCGATATGCCAGCCCTTTTTTGTAGAACTGTAGAAAGAACCACTGGTTCCACTTGTAGTAATCAGGCGTGCAGGTAATGACCTCACGGTCCCAGTCGTACATTGGGCCCATGGAGCGCAACTGGCGTCGCATGTTCTCAATGTTGCTCATCGTCCAGGTGTACGGGTGGATGCCCCGCTGAATAGCGGCGTTTTCGGCGTTCAACCCGAAGGCGTCAAACCCCATTGGATGCAGGACGTTGAACCCGGACATTCGCTTATATCGGGCGTGAAGATCAGCGCCGGACATGGCGTACCAATGGCCGATGTGGAGGTCTCCGGATGGATACGGATACATGTGAAGCTCGTACCACTTGGGACGCTCGTCGTCATCGTCAACGTGATAGATGCCATCCTTCTCCCAGCGCTCGCGCCATTTGGACTCGATGGCTTGATGGTCATATCGCGTAGATGTTGTCCTGACTGATGTCATCCTTCACTCCGTACCGTTTGGCTCAATCCCATTCAAAAACAAAAAATCCCGCCCCGGTTTAAGGGACGGGATATTTGTCACAAAAGTTTCCCGCGGTACCACCCTAATTGTCTGGCGAATCGGGCCAGACCACTCAAGAGCGCTGTAACGGTGCGCAACCGTCTGGCCTTAACTCGAAGTGAGATTCAGGCCAGAAGCTCCAGGGCGAGTTCGAAGCAGTCTCCGCGCCAGACTTGCACCAACCGCTGGCTCTCTGTGAGCGGAACTGTCCCCTACTACTCCCCATCAACGCCTATTTGCGAGACCGCCTGAGCGGCCACACTCGAAAACCGTAGCATAGCCAATTCAGGCGAGTCAAGAATCCCGATGTTCAGCACACGGGCCGACTACCCACGGAAGGGTCGATGCTCCGAGCAACCAGGTTGCCATCTCCGGCAGAGCCGACAAGGTTGCCATCCTCGACCATCACTTTGCCTCTCAGGATCGTTGTGGAGGGCCAACCGTGGGCGTGCCACCCTGCCCAGATACTGTAGTCCTCCATATGCAGATCGTCCAATGTTAATGGGCGGTCAAAGGACGGGTCGATTATCGTGATGTCGGCGTCGCTTCCCGCGGCGATGGCGCCCTTCTGTGGGTACATTCCGAAAATCTTGGCGGCGTTGGCTGATGTGATATCCACCATGCGTTCCAACGACATGCCCAGATCGACAACACCCACCGAGTAAGCGATACCGACTCGTGTCTCGATGCCGTTGTGCCCGCCGGTCACATCTGCTGTGGTTCTGAATCGTATTTTCTCTTCCCAAGTGGTCGAGACGAGGTCCGTTGCGACCGTGGATAGCCGTCCGTCAATAAGCCCGGCCCATAGCGCCTGCCGATCATCCTCGTATTTCAGGGATGGATAAGTGTGATACTTCATGCCATTGTCTTCCCGATAATTCTCGGCGCTGAAGCAGGCGTAGTTGTGCAGTGTCTCACCGTAGATGGCCTGGCCACGACTCCGAGCTTCACCCACGGCCTCGACACCTTCCGACGCGCTCACATGGACGAAATATACCGGGCAGTTCTTCTGCTCGGCCAGCCTGATGACCCGCCGGAAGGACACATCCTCGGAGATTTTGGAGTGAATCTGGTTCATCTGCCACCACTCCACGTTGCCTTGTTCCTCGGCATTTTCGTAATTGTAGTGGACCATATCGTCATCTTCAGAATGGACCAACAGCATACCGCCAGCCTCGGAGACCAGCTCCATAATCAGGGACAACCTGCCGAAATCGGTCTTGTTATTCTGCAACTGCGGGCTGGGAGGCCGGATGCTGGTGGTGAATATCTTGAAGCTGGGGAATCCCGCTTCGACAAGCTCGCCTATCTGGTGAATTGAGGCATTGTCGGCCCCATTGGTGAATATGGGATGATACGAGTAGTCCGTGTAGCCTTGCCCTTCCCATCGTTCGGCGGCTTCGCTCATCGCGTGGAGCAAATCATGGCCCGGAATCTGGGTTGCGAAATCCAAAACCGTGGTTGTGCCACCGTAGATGGCGGCTTTGGACACCGGCGCTGCGGGCGAACGTTCGGGTTGGCGAGCGCCGCCGATGTGCGCGTGAGGTTCCACGCCGCCAGGGATAACGATTTTGCCGCTGGCGTCAATTACACGAGCCCCGTCGGATGGGATGGCTCCGGGCTGACCGACGGCGACGATCTGCTCCCCTTCAATTGCCACCTCCAGATTCCCTACTCCGGACGGCGTGACCACCTGACCGCCAGTAATTATAAGATCAACCACGGTTCACCTCTCATATTTCTTCAACGAACTAACTTAGAGCCAACACCACCGCATCTCCGACCTGTTCAGTCGTCGATGTGCCTCCCAGGTCAGGGGTCAGCGTCTCGCCCAGATTGACAACGCTCAGCGCTGCTTTTTCAACCGAATCGGCGGCTTTATCTTCGCCCAGATGCCTGAGCATCATCGCGCCGGATAGAATCGCCGCCAGAGGGTTTGCCTGGCCTGTCCCAACAATGTCAGGCGCTGTCCCGTGAACTGGCTCGAACATGGATGGGAACCGGCGTTCAGGATCAATGTTCCCGCTGGGAGCCATGCCCATGCTGCCAGTGACTATCGCGCCAATATCGGTGAGTATGTCTCCGAACAGGTTGCTTGGCTACGACAACATCGAAAATCTCCGGCTTTCGGATGAAGTCCATGCACGCAGCGTCGACAAGCAAGGACTGCGTTTCTATGTCCGGGTACTTCTCGGCTATTCTATCGAAAGCCCGGTCCCAAACGAGCATTCCATATCCCAGAGCGTTGGACTTGGTGACGGACGTTACATGCCTGTCTTTGTCTCGACGCCGCGCAAGCTCGAAAGCGTGAGTGATAACCCGCTCGCAGCCTTTCCGAGTGAAGATGCCGGATTGCACACCGATCTCTTCCTCGAAGCCACTGTACTGGAAGCCGCCGACGTCCGCATACTCGCCTTCGGTGTTCTCTCGGATCACCACCATGTCTATGTCGCCAGCTTTCTTGCCACTGAGAGGCGACGTGATGCCAGGGTATAGGACGCTCGGACGCTCGCACACGTACTGGTCAAAACTTCGACGTATGGGCAGCAGAAGGCCACTGAGAGTCACGTGATCCTGAATGTCCGGGTGACCGACCGCTCCTAGAAATATGACGTCAGATTCAGCCAAAATGTCCAATCCGTCGACCGGCATCATGTGCCCGTTCTCGATGTAGTATTCGGAACTCCACGGATACTCGTCAAACTGCCAGGAGATATCGTACTCCTCGGACAGCGCCTCCAAGACCTTGATCCCCTCCTCAATCACTTCTATCCCGATGCCGTCCCCTCGTATGACTGCGACTCTATGCTGGGTCATGCTCACCTCGTCTACGCACCCAAATCGTTGTTCGTTCGTGCTTAGCTGATCGCCTTTCATTCTCACAGGGCCAGACGCATATTAGCATGGGGTCAATTCATCAACAAGCGATATCACTGACGCCCAGGCATGGGAAGTTTTTGCAATCAGGATTTGAATCTCATACAATGTTTGAGAATCAAATACTTGTATCAGCAATTAATTTCGGAGGTTTGGTTTGGCAGAGACGACCACAGACACAATAGTTGTATATTCCCACCCCGACTGCAATTACTCGGACGCGCTTAAGGACGAGTTGAATGAGCTGGGCATAACTTACGAAGAGATCGACCTCTCCCGCGAGCCCGACAAATGGGCTATAGTTGAGGAACTATCAGGAGGCGAGCGCATAACTCCGGTCATGGTGACCGGCGATGTGGTTGAGGTCGGTTTCCACGGCGTTGGTTGAAGTTTCTAGTTTATTCGGAGTCGTTGACTCCGATCTAACCAAACGAACTCGATGCTCTAGTTGAGCATCACCAGGTAACAACGAAAGTTCCAAGGAGATATCGTGGCCACTGAGATATCAGGGCATGTCGGCGTGGGCGACCATGCGCACGACTTCACACTTCCTTCATTGGAC
>JASLRP010000512.1 GCA_030743915.1 SAR202 cluster bacterium
GATGTGTTTGGCTTTGATAAGGTTGCGAACGTCGGCTTTGTATCTCTCATATTTGTTGGCGAGTTCGGCTAGATCGATCCTTCCTGGGCATATGCAGCCATCAGGATGTTCTTCTGAAGCCGCAGTTCCTGTGGATCGGCATGTGAACGACTGAGCCGTTCTGCAGACTGTTCTACACGACCCAGCACATTTTGAAGCACAGATTTCTCAGGAAAGCTGACCGTCGCATCCATGTCAACCTCTCAAGGGCAGGCGGAGCACGAGACACACAGAGGGTTTGGCGAAACTCTGCACGTTGAGCGTCCGTCAGCCCATCGATATTTCTCAGACGGAAACCAGTATTCACACAATCGCCGCATTCCGGGATGACACAGACATTACGACCACTCGTGAGCGTTGTCAAATTCCACCTGTGCGCCTCAAATGTTACAACCGGCTACTCTACCAGCCGTAACGCGATCAACCTTGTCTTGTTGCCGGCCCGATTCGGCATGCCGGCTGGCACTATGATTGTGTCTCCAGCTATGGCCATCGGAGCGTTCAATCCGGCGCTTGCTTTATAGCTCCAGACACTTTCGCCAGTGGCCCTATCGAGCGCATACACGATGCCTCCAAAGACGGACGTTATCACCAGATCGTTGACCACCGTGGCGCTGCCAACGACGATATCATCGAAATCTGTCTCCCACAGAATGTCGCCGGTGTCGGCTTCGATGGCGACCAGAATGCCCGTGCCGTCCAGAGACTCGGTCTTCGCGGTGGTGGCGGTGAAGGTGGTTGGCAGGTTCATGACCGGAACATAGACAACGCCATCAGCATAGGCCATGAACGTCTCCACACCGCCCAGCGCCCCTGGGTACACCACAACGCTTTCGCCCAGCGGGACCTCTTCCAGGTCGTCGTTCTGATGAATCCCCACTGCCGTGACCCAAAACTCTTCGCCCGTGTCAGCATCGAAGGCGTGGACCGTGCCCGTCTTTCCCGCGCCTATGGCGACGTCACGAGCCTGCCCCTCGATCTGCGCGGTGGTCAGGATGGGCGTGACGTGAAAGTCGAGATCAAAATTATCGTGAGGACGCACCTGATTGAACCAGACAAGCTCGCCGGTCTTGTGGTCCAGCGCGACCACGGAGTCGGTGTAAAGATTTGGCCCCGGACGGCTCGACCCGTTGGGGAACTCATCAGTTCCCGGCCAGGGTCCCGGATTGCCGACACCCCAGTATGTTATGCCGCGCTCAGTGTCGATGGAAGCCGGGAACCAGGCCCCGCCCCCGCTGTTGACTTCTCGATTGCCCCAGATGTCATCTGAGTCAACGGTATTGAAGCTCCAGACGATGTCCCCTGTCTCCTGGTTAAGAGCGTATATGATGCCCATCCCATCGCCGAGGTACAGCCCCAATTCGCTGCGGGGCGCGGTGCTGAGATACACCAGTCCGTCATAGACGATGGGCTGGATGTTGATACCTTCGAAGTCCGTGAGTTCGATTTCTGCCCGCCACAGTGTGAGTCCCGTTTCTATATCCAATGCCTCGAAATAGGAAGCGGAAACAGCGGCGAAGACTTTGCAGTAACCCACTGCCAGTCCGTTGGGAGCGATTGAGCGGCCCTCACCGCGATGATTCCATATCGCCTTGCCGGTTTCAAAATCCAGCGCAAATATGTTGCTCGGCAAGTCCTGATAATAGACGACTCCGTCGATAACCAGCGGGTTCGATGCCGCCGCTCCCCAGTTGGTTGTCTCCGGGAGATCGAAGGTCCACGCAACCTCTAAACGGTCAATGGTCTCGGCCGAGATGTTGGAGTCGAAATTTGCCCTGGCGCTGGCGTAATCGCGATTGGGCAGGGGCCAGAGCGCGCTGTTCTTTGCGACCTCTGGAGGGATCCGCTCGGGAGTGGGAGATGTTACGCATTCTTCCTGACTCACGGCAGTGATTGGCGCAGGGTCCGATGGTGTAGCCGCGACGGGCGCAGGGACCAATGTCGGTGTGGGCTGCGCGGCAGCAGACGGGCCAGACCCGGACTCCGACGAGCAAGCCACTAGAAGCAATACGAGAGCAATCCATGTCACGGCGGTTCGGCGTTTGAGTTGCATAACTAGGATTCGTCCCTTATCTATCTCTTTTGGGCATCAGCTTCAAGTCGAGGAGCGCCGAGTTTTACGTTTGCGTGGTCACCCCAAACTTGGATGGCTCAAACAGTATTATCGTTGTCTGACGTTGTCAATCGCCGTCTGATCGCGAGTCCCACCGCTGATGTTTCTTGTCTCCCAGGAAACAGGAATGACGCCTCAAGAACGCGCCCCGGTGACCCAGATCATGTTGGCGCTGGTGTCGTCAAAGGGGGAGCGATCGAAGTCTCCGAACAGACTCAGAACCTCGTACCCGGACAGCCTGAGGAGATGTTGCATCTCCCAGCGGTAAGAGTAGCGCATCTGCCAGTTTCTGAGGATTCGACTTCGCATTGCGCCCTGTTCGTCCATCTCTTCCACTATCAGACGGACGCTCTCCACCTGGGTGTAATCATCGTAGCTGCCCTGCCTCCAGAGGACGAATTTCCTTCCGCTGTGCGGGTCGGTGACATCCCGCAGATGATATGCGACATCCTCATCCAGAGCCAGGGTGTCGAGGTTTGGAACGGCTATGTCCAGAATGAGCTTCCCTCCTGGTGCAAGGCGCCTGAAGATGTTGCGCAGGACCCTACCCTGGTCTTCGACAGTGAGCAGAGAGAGGAATCCACGGAAGGGAATGATGGCCAGCTTGAATCTGGAATCCACTGCCTGGGTAAAGCCGCTCATTTCTGCCTGAACAAAGCTGATCGAGTCGGCATTTTCGTCAAGCTGGAGCGCTCTGCGCCTCGCCACATCCAGCATTTCGGCGGAAGCTTCCACGCCGACGATGTCCACGCCTGCCTCGGCTATGGGTACCGTCACTCTTCCAGCGCCGCACCCGAGTTCCAGAACCGGGCCTCCGGCGCGTCGGGCCTCTTCGACGTAAAAGGCGATATCGGCGTTCATGTAAGAGAACGCCAGGTCGTGAATTTCAGCCCACGAGTTGTCAGGATCTGTCAATTTGATGTCCAGCGAATTGGATTTGGCAGACGGCTAGATACGGCAAACTACGGGGTTATCTTGACTAAGGTATCGTCGCTGGAATTGGTTACCCAAATTGAATCGCCGACTGAGATGAGTCTCGCCGGCGCCGACCCCACCGGGTAAGTTGCCACGACCTGACCGGAGAGGTTCAGTTTTGACACCGTTCCATCCTGGCTGTTGGCAGTCCAGATGTGCGTGCCATCAAAGGTTATCCCGTACGGAAGACCGCCGACATCGAACCGCCCCAGTTCTTCTCCGTCGCGGGTGAGTTTGCTGACGTTGTCTTCTCTCCAGTTGGCGACCCAAATGTTCTCGCCATCGAAGGCAAAATCCATCGGCACATCGCCGACGGGAAATGTGCCGATCATCTCCCCTGTCGTGGCAAACTTCGTGACAGAATCGCTGTGCGCGTTTGCGGCCCAGATAAACTCCCCGTCGAAGAATATCCCGATGGGGCCGTTGCCGTCCGCAGGGACCTTTTCGACCGGGTTCCCTGCTTTATCGACCCTGTAGAGGAACTCCTCCCAGCATCCGGACGACCAGATGTTTGTGCCATCGAATGCCAGTGTGCGAGGCAGGCTGGCTATGGGAAAGACGCCCAGCAGCTCTCCATCGCGGCTGAGCCTGGATGACGAGTTGTCGTACTGGTTGGCCGTCCATATTGAATCGCCATCGAAGGCCAGAGCATTGGGCTCACGTCCTCCAGCGGCATAAGTCCCGACGGTAGTCCCATCCAGGTTGAGCTTGGACACTGTGTGGCTCAGGGCGTTGCCAACCCACAGGAATTCCCCATCGTAGAGGACGGGCTCCGGAGCGTTGCCAACGGGGAAGGTCGAGATGGTAACGTCGTCAAAGGCCAGCTTGGACATGGAACCGTCCGAGGGATGGGTGACCCACATCGAAGAGCCGTCGAAGGTCATGGCGCCGGGAGTCATGCCCAGATGGAAGGTCCCCATGTGCTCGCCGTCCGTGCGCAATCTGGACACTGTCTGGTCTGAGCGATTTGCTATCCACATGGACTCGCCGTCGAAGACAACGTCCGCAGGGAGAGTGCCAGTCTCGAAGGTGTTTACGATTTCGCCAGAGCGGGCCAGCTTGGAGACTGTGCCATCCAGTGTGTTGGTGACCCAGATGTGGCTTCCATCGAAGGCGATGCCTCGCGGGCCTCGCCCCACGGGAATAGTGTCCAGCGTCTCACCGTCCTTGGACAGCTTGGTGACGCTGTTTCCTTCGTTGTTCGCGGCCCAGATGAACTCGCCATCAGAAGCCAGCGCCAGCGGCCTGGCTCCCACGGGAAACACCTCAGCATGGTTGGTCTCGACATTGATCCGTATGACGGAGTTTCGTCCGCTGTTGGCAACCCAGACATACTCGCCCTCGGCCAGCATCGCTGTTGGGCGCCGAATTTCAACCGGAATGGGAGTTATCTCGGAGTTTGGGCCGATTTTCATAATGGCGAAGTAAGTGCCGACCCACAGCGATTCACCATCGTGGGCTATGTTGACCGGGTACAACCTCAATTGCTCGAAGGAGATGACATTTCCGTCCAGGTCGTACTGGTAGACTCTATCTTCGTCCTGATTGGCTACCCAGATGCCCTCACCGTCGAAAAGCAAAGACACTGGATTGGTCCCGGCAGAATAGGTGTGTATGGTGGGGGCTTGTATCTCGTGAGAAGGATTGGCGGGAGTCGTCATCGGCACTTCGATGACATTCACGGGTATCGGACCGGACCCGGTAGGTTCCACCGCGACACGTGGAGTGGGAGTCTCCACAGGTCCGGGCGCCGGCGTTCCTGTGGCCGCCGGGGTGGGCGCCAGAACAGGAGCGTCAGAACTGCTTCGGAAAAGCAACGTAGCCACGGTAACAACCATCAACGCCAACAGCGATCCCAGGACCGCAACAAGCGAACGCAGTCCAAAAAGGGCAGACGTCAATATCTCAGGCTGGCCAACCGGTTGGTCAGAAACGGTGTAAGAATTCTCAGACAACGCGACAGAGTGCAACCCTGACGCATAAGCGCCCTCAACCGCCATTGATTGCGGCGTCGCCGACCGATCGGGAGTGATGAAACCGACGGAGATCAAGCCGATGAGCAAGGCAGTTGTCAAAAGGAGC
>JASLRP010000513.1 GCA_030743915.1 SAR202 cluster bacterium
TCCTTTTCGTCCTGAGATAGCTTGACTATGTACTTCTTTTTCATCCCTACCTCCACTTATTGGACGTAGGTTAGCTAATTTTCACAATACCATCAATCTAGCTATGACAGAGCACTAGGAGCCGGAGGCACGGCTCGTCCCAAGCTGTTCCAGCCCCAGCAGGTGGTTGTACTGTCGGTTCTCACACCGCAAGCATAAAAATCGCCTGCGCTGACATGCGTGAATGTATCGGATATTCCAGAAGGCGGCGACGACTGTCCGACAAAATTCCTGCCCCAGCAGACGATTTTATCGTCGATGCCCAGGGCGCAGCCGTATTGGTGCCCGGCATCTACCATGACAAATGTTCCGCTCGGGACGTTCAACGATCCGTAGGCGTTCTGTCCCCAACACGCCAAGGTGCCGTCAGTTCTTAGCCCACACCCATTATTGGCGTCCAGGTCAATTTGCGTAAAGGTTCCGGTTGGTGGCGATGCCTTTCCATAGGCGTTACTGCCCCAGCAAACCAGGGTTTGATCGGTCTTGATTCCACATGCGTAGTTTTCAGACCCATTGAATCCGCCCGTCGCCGTGCTCACCTGTATGAAGGTGGTGTTATTGGCAACCGGGCCTCCCTGCGATACGTACGGGCGTGTCGCGCCAGCGATAGTATGGCCCCAACAGACGAGAATCCCATCTGCCCTGATTGCACAGGAATAGAATCTTGAGCCACTGACATCGGTAAAGGCGCCGCCTGGCCCGCCCCATACTACGTTATGTTCGTTCCTACCCCAACTTTTGAGAGTGCCATTGGTGCGCAGTGCGACGTTGTGGGTTATGCCCACATCAACCTTGGTGAACGTTCCTGCTTGCGCCGCGGTCTGGCCTGCGTAAGGGTCACCCCAGCACTGAATCGAACCATCCGGCTGAATGCCGCAAGTATGTTGGAACTGTGCGCTCACCGAAGGAGCAAAGTTTTGAATGGGAGGTGATGACTGACCCTGCGAGTTGTCGCCCCAGCAAGCAAGAGACTCATCGGTGCGAACTCCACAGTTAAACAAGTTACCCGCGCTTACCTGCGCAAAGGTTCCCCAGGATGCATCGTTCTGTCCTTTATCTAATGCGCCGACTGAGTCTGCAGTCCCCCAGCACACGACTGTGGAATCCGTTGTCAGGATTCCGCAGGTATCTTCGCTGCCAACACTTACCTGACCGAAGGTTGTGCCATCGGCAATCGGGCCAAGTTCTGCCTGGTATACGTTTGTCTGGCCGTTATTGTTCTGGCCCCAGCAGATCACCGTGTTGGCAGGACTCTGGATACCGCAGGCATGAGAGCCAAGCCCTGACAGGCTGATCTGGCTGAAGGTGCCTGAAGGCATTCCCGAAACGATCCCGTGAGAATCGCTTCCCCAGCAAGCCAGCGTACTGTCGACGCTTTTGATACCACACCCTGAGAAGCTGCCAAGCTCAACCTGAATAAACGAGGTCAAGTTGGCGATGGGGCCACCGTCCGCGATGTACGGGGAAGCTGCCTGGGACGCGTCGGAACCCCAACAGTCGATGATGCCGCCTAGATTGAGACCGCAGGCAGTCGAGTCGCCCGCATCAATCTGGGTAAAGATGTCCACGACAGGCGTAGACTGGCCGACAGAATCAGAACCCCAGCAGTCGATCGTGCCGTCGGTATGCAACCCGCACGTGAATTTGTCGCCAGCGGTCACCTGGCTGAAACTGCCACCAGGTACTGAACTCTGTCCGCTGCCGTCGGCTCCCCAACACTTCATCGAGGCGTCGGTCAGCACTGCGCAGGCGTGATCAAATCCTGAGGCTATCTGACCTGTGACCTGTCCTCGATAGTCTGTGTCTGCGAATGCGCCGGATATGTTCCATCCAACCGTGCCATTTTCAGCATCTCCGTTGACGACGAGGTTGCGCCCGTACAGGTCTGTTCCAGGCCCCACGAGCGTGCCTTCGTCCACGACCCGGGCGTCGCCGGGCATGATGGTCGGGTTAACGTTGTTTACCGCGATGACTGCGGTCGCAACGTCCGAGGGACTGATCCCATCCGACACAGTGAGAGTGACCGTATAGCTGCCGTCATCACTGTACGTGTGTGAAACGAACTCACCGGCCAGCGTTGCGCCGTCGCCAAAGTTCCAGAAATACGTTAGCGCATCACCGTCGGGATCGGTGGAAGACGAGCCGTTGAAATTAACTGAGTCGCCTTCGTTCGGACTCGCCGGAGTCGGGCCGGTAATCACCGCTGTCGGTGGGAGTTGAGGGTCAAGCGTGAACACAGGCTTCGGAATCACGTTGAACCCAAGCATGCTCCAGGGGCTGTGGTTGATCGTGCTTAGGGGCACTATTTCCTCAGTTGGGAACAAGATTTCTTCCCAACCTGGACCCGACGCACCGGCGTTCATGGCAGGCCATGTTGAAGGGCCGAAACAATCCTTGCCGACGAGATAGTCCACACAGGTCTCTGGAATGATTGTGAACCCCGGGACGTTGAAGTGAATTTCACCGGCTCGCAGGTGGTAGTCATTAACGGCTTTGATCTGAGTTTCGGCCTTGAACCGGTTCCGGTCGCTCATCGAGAATGTCGGTGTCACCCCCAGCGTTCCAAGTAGTGCAGGAGGGTAGACAAAGTCGATGCTGTTGCCGAGCCTAAACGTTACAGAAGCGCTGGAGCCGGTGTCTGTCAGAATGTTGTCCGGTTGACGGATCCAGTATTGCACTGCCTGGTCGAACACCAATGTCACATCAAAATCGGGAGTGAAGCTGAACTTCTGCTCGTAAAATCGATCGATCCTGTTGTCCCCGTCGAAAACCTGGTATCCGATGTCCGTGCCTGGTATGGGAAGGTTATCAAAGCCCAGTGGAACACCAACGCCGCCCGCGCGGGTCAGCCAGGTGTCCCAGTCGATCGTGAGATCGCTGTAATTGGTGGATCTGTCTAGTAGGAGGGTTTTCCCGTCAATCGGGTCAATAGAAATCGGGGTCGCTGGGTCCTTGTCGAACCCCCAGCCTCCGGATACTCCAAGCGCTATGGCCGCAAGAGGATTGATGTTGGTTTTGCTGTTGAGCCTTGATCGAACGATGTCAGAGCGGTAGGGACCGCCGGGGCCGGCTGGAATATCAATGTTGATTGAGCTGTCATCACATGTGATCAAACACCAATGGACGGAAATATCTGCATCAACTCCGAACACGCCCTCAAGCGCCATGTCCCAAGATGGAACTACCGAGTGTATGTTCCCCCCAACACGAGTCCATGCCGTATTGATGGTGACCATTTCCCCAGGCTTGTAAGAATTATCTTCATCGTAGGAGATCGTTGCATTTATCCCATAATCAATGTCGACGCCTGGGTCTTCGAAGTTGTTCAGGCGCGCGACGATGTCGACGTTGCCGCTGGTTTCAATGGACCCCGTGGCCCCGGCCTGACAACTGATATCGGGAATTCCGATGGTGTTCAGAAAACCAGGCAGGTCCAAATCGCAGTTTTCGATTGATCCGCCACTTTCGATTATGGGGCCGCTGGCGCCAAGGCCCCAATTAGTGTTGAACCCAGGTTCGTCGACTGTAAGCCCGGGGTTGGCGATCGGCGCGCCAGCCCCATAGATGCTCTGGTCATTAGTGCTGAAGTCCAGGCCGGGGTAGGTGAGAACCTCCGGCGGACCACCGGCGTGGGCTGTGGAGGTCGCAAGCGCAATTGGCGCCACGACAATGATCAGCAACGTCAGATATGCCAGGATCATAGTGAGTGTTCGGGCGGATAAGTTACTTCTGATAATCATTAAGGAAGCCCCATGTTTAATTCAGCGACCTGAATGGAAAGCCCACAGATCGTTATAATTGTGTACTCGGTAAGATTGCGCTTTCGGGTCCTCATTTGCTCGGGTCATCCGTGGAGAACGTCACGGTGTAGGTGTTCTGGTTCGATGGCAGGATCGGATGATCGGCAGCAGCCGCTTGGCAGACAGAGCCACATCCTCAATACAGGTAACACCTTGAAGCGTGAGCGCGAACGGCGTGCATGATGATTGAGGCGTTTTGTTCTTTAGCATATGTTTCTCAACATGCCAACCTGCTACTTGCCCTCTCCGGTCCGAGCCTTGGAACCGGCGGTCTTAATAGCTAATGGCTAGAATTTCAGCGCAAATTTACAGGCGCTTCCGCGGACATATATGGCGGGCGGCTCTGTTAGATTCGGGTGGGAGTATATACTATTGTCTCTGCATTGCAAAGATGATGTCGTACCTATTGTGGGTTCATGTTAGTAGTGGCTCAAATCAGCAGAGTAACATGCTTAGTTGCATTTTAATCATTGCAATATATGATATGTACACGTATTTTGAAGCTGTTTCGTTGCCAGAAAAGTACAAATGACCTTGAAATACTTGGTTAATACAATATCGACTCGAAGTTTGCAGACGACAGTACAGCGGAGCCACGTCACGGCATAGCGGACGTTAAAGTGTGTCGACCTGTATTCGCTGATCGAACAACTGGCCCGAAACGGCGGCTTATGAGGTGTGGAGTATGCCGCGTCGGTCAGAATCTATGCGGTCACGCTTCGACGCGGGATGCGCTGTCGCAACAGAACCAGCTTGGCCCGACCGTATCCCTGGCACTTGACCAACTTCACCCTGCGGATTTGTCCTTCGCATTTGAGCCATGCTCCATGGAAGCAGTACCGAGTTCTTGATGACATCGAGGTCATTCAGGAAACCTCTGGCCAGGGACTGACATGGTTTGAGCCTCGCGCGAGATACGTTCACCGGAGGCAGCATCCAGTCCTTAAGTCTTGATGTCAAGGGCGAAGCTTTCAGGTCGCTGGACGATCTTGAACAAAAGGTAATGGCGTTCATCGACTATTACTACTGCAACATGGCTAAACCATTCAAATGGATATATCAAGGCAAGGCCTTTGTCGCTTAAACCAAGGAACTATCTCAGCCTATGTGTACTGGTTCCGCTCGGTCCGAAGCGATTAAGCTGTCTGATCCATTCAAAAATTCTCTGAACAGCTCATATAGACTGAATCTCAAGCCAAAGTCGCGCTCATTATCCAGGATAGCCTCGATATGTTCATGAACGTACAATCATCGGTGGTTTGCTAATCAGGAGCGAGGCGAAACCTACCTATGCCTTCTAGAAATTCATCGAACACAACCCTTGTCAACATCACCTCTGAGTCCTTGGATAGCAGGCGCATCGCCAACGCTTCCAGGCGTCGAATACTCTCATCACAAGTATGCCCGCGCCGCGGACAGCCGTGAATATGACCCGTCCAAAGGGGGATCAGAAATCCAGGCGGATGTCAGTCACAAATCGAGTGGTGGGAGGGTGCGACCAAAGGGAAATCTTTGTGGTGACGTGATGAGGTCTATCAAAATTCTGATCGCTGGATTGGCGTTGAGTCACAATTACCCCATGTCTCTACCATCCTGTAGAGAAGAGCATCCTAAAGCTTCGCGGTGCCGCTTTGAAGAGGGTTCCCTTGAAAACGTGCAACAAGCGTCTAAACGACTGAACGAGGGTCCAGTGGCACCCGATCGCTCAGGTCAACAGCCTGCTCGAAGGCGGAGGCGACTGACAGCAAGTAGCCTTCCTCCTTCCACGGAGCCATGATCTGCACTCCCACAGGAAGGCCAGACTCGGTAAATCCGCAGGGAACCGAAATTATGGGGCACCCCGTAAGCGTCAACGCGAAGGTCAACAGCAACCACCCAATGTAGGTGTCCAGCTGCGTGCCTTCAACCTCGGTCAGGTAACGGATGTCAACGTCGAAGGGCGGAGCCAGGACGGTGGGACACACCAGAACGTCGTACGTCTCGAAGAACTGGACGGTGCGGTTGATGATTCCGCCCCGCGCGATTTCGGCCTCGCCGATCTGACGGGGAGTCAGGCTCAGGCCATGCTCAATGTTCCAGATAACCTCGTCTTTGAGCAGGTCGCGGTGTTGCTCCATCAGGGGCATCATCCCAGCAACGTACTGAGCGCCTCGAAGGTTCTGGAACGTCTCCTCGGCGTCGCCCAGTTCGATGGTTGCCTCGTCCACTCGACTGCCCATGCCCTCGAAGATGGAGATTGCGCGACGGGCAACTTCGGTGACTTGTGAGTCCACTGTGGCGATGCCCAAATCAGGAGTGTAGGCCACCCTCGTTGGGACGATGGGGCTATCGGCAGAGTCCACGAAGCGTTTATGCGGAGCCGGGATGCTCAGGGGGTCCCAGGAATAGGAGCCTGACTGGGCGTCCAGCAGCAGAGCGACATCTCCGACGTTTCGACCCATCGGCCCCTCCACAGAGAGCGTGCCGAACGGTTCCGAGCGCGGGCCATGGGAAACCCTCCCTGGAGTTGGCCGCAATCCGACGACCGAGCAGAAGCTGGCAGGAATCCGCAGACTGCCGCCGAAGTCGCTGCCTGTGGCCAGCCATATCTGGCCTGCCGCCAGCGCCGCCCCGGAGCCTCCTGACGAGCCTCCGCACGTCAGGGCGGTGTTCCACGGATTGCGTGTTGCTCCGAAGACTGGATTAAAGGTATTCGCTCCTGCACCGAACTCAGGGGTGTTGGACTTCGCTAGCACAACACCGCCTCTGGACTCTATATTAATCACAAGCTTGTCCGACGTATCAGGAATGTGTTCAGCGTATATGGGCGATCCTTTGGTTGAGCGCACCCCGGCCACGTCCTTCAAGTCCTTGATAGCAATTGGTAGTCCGCGGAGATTGCCGCGTTGAGCGTCGTCATCTGGTGAAGCGTACATTAACCTTCGGGCGTGGTCTCGTGCCCGGTCCGCGCATATCGTAGGCAAGGCATTGATTGCACCGTCCGTCTCGTCGATCCGCTCCAAAGCTGCGTCGATCAGCTCCAGAGGAGACACTTTTTTCTGTCTGAGAAGGTCAACCGCCTGTCGCGCGGTAAGTTTTACTAGATCGTTCACATCAGTTCCTCGTTAGGGGTTGTTACGTGATTCATAAGGTATCACATGTTCAAGTTGTATCTTTGCCTTCAGGTCAAGAATATCGGTGCCTGCATGTTCTTGAACAACACCAAGGAAACACAATTCTGCGCAGTTTGCTCTTGGTGGTAGTCAGATTTCAAAGTTACTGTAGTCCCAAACAACAAGATTTATGCAATAAATGAGCCGCAAATCCGTTGACCCATAATTAATCATCTCATCCGTATTGCGTGGCAAAAATCGTGGACATCGTGAATCACTTTGGTTGTTGACTCAGTGATCGCATCAACCAAAGTGAGGCAACACTTTATATGTCCCAAAGACGGTGCATACACATACGTGTCAAGGCAAAGTCTAAGAAACGTATAGATACGTTGATTCTCTGGTGAAAACCTCACTGGTTGTTTGACATCCTCGGCAGACGTCTGGTAACTTTGAGGTAGAACAGCGGCAGCTGTACCGATGCAGATCGGTGCGTTGCCGTTTTTTGGTGTTCAAAAACAAGGCAGGCTTTCTGACATTCCACCGCCGAAAGCCTGCCTCAGACAGAAGCTCAGCGTATTTGTGCGCCGCGCTTCAGGTTAATTTTATGTGGGAGGTCATGACATGTCCAATCCAGAACGTGAGTATCTTAAGGCAGGCGAAGCTGCTGACTTGATTGGTGTCGGGCTGGACACCATCCGAAATTACGCAAAGCAAGGGTTGATTCCAGCGTACCGAACGCCTGGAGGTAAAGACCTGCGGTTCAAGCGAACAGATCTTGATGCGGCGATGATCCGCGTTCAGCCAGCAGAAGTTGCTTAGCAAAGAACTACGGGTTGAGGTCAGCGTTCAGCCAGCGGCTGATGCGCCTGATCGATTGAGACGGATTGCGGAAATCCTCTTTCGCGGTGGAATCGACCCAGACGAAAATCTAACTCTACGAAGTGAGCGCCATGACATCTCGTGGGATCCGCTAGTCGAGAATCCTGCCATGCGGCTCGTGGTTTTCGGTTGGTAAGGATTGCACGATGACCAAAGGAAAGTACGTCTCCGACAACAGCACGTTCACGTTCGACACCGGCGCTCATGAGATTCGGGTGAGTAACGTACACGTTGACCGTTACAACCGGATATTCGGACAGATTCAGATCACGGTGTCTGAGAGTGAAGGCGTGTTGGCTTTAGACCGAGGTGAACTGACTTCGGCGGCATTCCGAGCCAGAGTTGCATCGTACACCGCCCAGAGAAATTCCGGCGACACGTTTGCGGTGGAAAACGAACTGACGGGTGTGGTCATCGCTCTGCAACATGATCCTGACTTTGCGCCGAAATCAAGGGTACCAACCCTCAAACCGATTGGAGAACTTATGGACGCTGAACAGGCTGTGGAACGTCATGTGGTGCACCAACTCTTGGAGAATGGAGCGTTCTATGGACTGGCTGCGAAACCAAAGCTCGGCAAGTCAATCCTCGCATTGAACCTGTGTCTCGCTGTAGCGAGTGGTCATGAGTGGCTAGGCAGGCCCACCACGAAAGGTGACGTTGTCGCATTTCTACTCGAAGACTCGGAGAGGACGATCCAACGGCGTGTGCGGCGGATGACTGGTGGCATATTTCCACAAAACTTTGAATACAGCACCGATCCGTTCAGCTTAACCTCTGAGACCTATCCAGAAATGGTCAAGCTCTGCACTGGAGCTAGTCTTATACTCTGCGACCCGATTATTCAGGCGTCCACAATCAGTGACTGAAATTCGTCCAGTGAAGTTCGTCAATCTTATGACCTTTGGAGGATGTTAGCTCGCGATACCGACGCCGTTGTGGTCGTGGTTTCACACCACCGGAAGATGGAAGGCAATCATGGAGATGCCGTTGCAGGATCGACTCAAGCGTTAGCTACTCTCGACGGGTTGATGGAAGTCTACCGAAAAGGGGCATTGGACAAGCATGAACGTAAACTGTCTTTTACTGGCAGAGACTGGGGCGAAATCGATTCAGAAGTCATACGCATCGATCCTCGGACAATGACCTTTGAATCCAACGGGACATTTGCCCAGGCTAAAGAAGCCACAAAAGAGGCCGAGTTGCAACGCGACATGGCATCAGTTCTGGACGCCATCTCTGCTGAAGAATCAGGGGCATCCTACGAGGATATAGAAACCAAAGCGGGATTCAAGAGAGACAAGATCGCAAAAGTGCTTCAGAGTCTGGGTGAGTTGGTGACGCAAGTCGAAGGCACTGGAAAGAAGGGCGCTCCCGCTCGTTTTATCAAAACTCCATAATGCTTCCTCTGGCCGCTATATATATAAGGGCCGGAGGAAGCATTTTAGGAATCATTTGATGTGGTCTGAACGGTGTGCGAACGATGAAAGATTGATGATCGCAAGATTGTAGGATCAACCCGAAATTACCAATGAAGTATCGATAATATCGCCAATAAGACGCTCACCGAAAACATTAATGGGGTCATTGATCTTCTACTCAACGGTTAATCGTTGGAGGTTCATCGAAAAATGTATGTGCTGGAGGCATTCGGGGAATCGAATCAATTGCATGAGTGCATCGATCTGGCGCAACAGGTCAATGGTCCGGTGGCCGCCGATAGGATGAACGATCTTATGCAAGTCGTCATGAGATTATCGAAAGAGGATTGGTCCACATTGGAGACTATCATCGAAGCCGCGCTGATCGGCGAGAACCTGATCGGAAGCGACCGAATCAGGCACCGAATTCTGGAGACGCTACGTAACCGCATCTCTGGACCTGGAGACCTAACATGATCGACCAGCCCTCAGATTTCGCTCTCGCCAGCTCATACAGGAGCGTCAGTCGGCCGCGAGATGCGAAACAACGCATGTTTGCCCCAAAAATGAGCCGCAATGAAAGCGAGTGGTGCCAAACTATTCGAAGTGAATTTACGAGCCTATCTCGCGTGATCTTGAGCAAGGGTGCGGAGAAGTAAACCATGTGCGACCTGTCAGTCCTGTATAGTTTCCACATCTGCGAGGATGAGGTATACCAACTGAACCGATCCAAGGATCGCTTGACCCTTAGACAAGCGAGTAGTAACATTCGCTCACAATCACATAACAAACATGGCCCCGCGCAGTTGACGCTGCCGAGGCCGTGACGCCGACCTGAGTAGACAGGCCCACGCGGAAGTATTTTCGCATATCGTAAGCCCGTTGCCCAAGTCGGCAGCGGGTTTTTTGTTTTGTTGAGACCGGAGGTTCAGGACCAAAAGTTAAATGCCCCAACGGTGCAGATACACCGTAGGGGCGAAGGAGGCCAGATGAACGTACCATCCAACCCCTCAGACAGGTTACCAGAACCTGGAGAGATGGTTGAAGCGACTGAAGACATGCTGAAAGAAAGGCTCGCGGTCCGCGAGGAATTGATCGAGGCTATCAATCGAGAATTCTTATCTCGCATGACGACTTGGGAAGTCGTAGGCACATACCTGTCGATTATGAAATTCGTTCGCCGTTATGAAGAAATGTGGTCCGGTAGAGGTGAATCATGAGAGCAGTAGGATACACGAGAGTCAGCACCGCGGCTCAGGCGACCGAAGACAGGGTGAGTCTCACTGAACAACAGACCGACATTCAAGCCTATTCTGATTCCAAAGGTTATGAACTCGTGAGCTGGTACTCAGACGTTGGTTCCGGGGCCAGCAAACGGCGCAAGGAATTCCAGCGGATGCTGAAGGGCGCCAGGGAATATGAGTTCGATGTGATCATTGCATGGAAAAGCGATCGGCTTGCTAGAGGCATTCATCCCTATGCGGCACTGTCAGAAGCCCTGGAGGGAACCAACATTGCCATCGAGGGGGTCAAGGATGTTCTCGACGCAAAAATCATGCCAATCATGGCGGCGATCGGCAAACTGGAACTGGACAACATCCGTGAGAGGGCTCGCATGGGTCTCAGAGGACGTGCTCATCAAGGTAAAGCTCCGTCGTTGATCAAATTTGGGTACTCGAAAGACGCAGAGGGGTTCCCGATCATCAATGAAGTTGAAGCCGCTGTAATACGCTGAATCTTCAACGAGTACAAATCAGGAATCAACAACGGAAGGATCGTCGAAAGCCTGAATATGGATGGTATCACCACTAGGCGAGGCACCCAGTGGAGCAAGACTGCAATTTCCCGGATATTGCTCAACACCACGTACATCGGAACCAATTACTTTGACAGGGTCACACGCGTGGTGAGGGACGATGGATCCCGCGAGCGCGTTACCTATGTCCCAAAGGATAGAGAAAACTGGATCGAAATCAAGTATCCGCCAATAATCGATCAGGTCACCTGGGAACAAGTTCAGGCGATAAGAGAGAAGAATGCTGGGCTTCGAGCTCCCAAAGGACTAAATATCGAGTTTCCGTTAAAAGGACTGATCTGGTGCGGCGCCTGTGGACATCGTTTCTATCACAGTGCAGGCCCGACGTACTCCTCGAAAAAGATTTTGAAGAATGGAACTGTCAAAAGGTACAAGTTGAAAAAGCACCGCAGGCGGTATGTATGCTACGGCTATCGTTGGAAGAAGCGAGGTTGTCCAAAACCGAGCGTTGAGGCTCCGACAATTGAAGGGGCCGTTTGGAATGAGCTACGAAACCGTCTGAGAACTCCCGAATCGGCGCAGACGCTGATCGATGAACGGACTAAAGCTCTGGAGGTAAGCGGTTCCTTCCCGGAATTGGATGCGATTCGTGATGACTTGGCAGAGACCAAATTGAAGGAACAGCGTCTTGCCACAGCCTACATGAACGAATGGATCGACGATGAAACTATGAAACTTCAGTCCGGCTTCCTCTCCGAGCGTGAAGAGCATTACGAAACAGAGGTGGCAAGACTTGAAGCTGAGGCTGAGTTCGCTTCCTCTCAAATAGACATCGCAAGAGCGTTTGCAGATTTGGCTGATCAGCTGGAAGACAAACTCGATTCGATGGATGATACCGAGCGTGGCAAGTTGATGCGTCTACTTGTGGATCGCATCGATGTTTACCCAGACTCAGTGAAGGTCAGATTAGCCGTCGATTTGGTAGGGGTTGGTCGCGTACAAACACATCATTAAAGGTATTCGCTCCGGCCCCGAACTCTGGAGTGTTGGACTTGGCCAGAACAATCCCGCCTCGCGATTCGATGTTGGTAACCAGCCTGTCCGAGGTTTCGGGAACGTGATCGGCGTATATGAGCGAGCCTTTGGTGGATCGAACTCCAGCCACGTCCTTCAGGTCTTTAATTGCAAGAGGCAGGCCATAGAGTTGGCCGCGCGGAGAGCTGTCATCTGACGGCGCGTCCATGATCTGTCGAGCGTGGTGTCGCGCGCGGTCTGCGCATATTGTGGGCAGGGCGTTGATGGCGCCGTCCGTCTCCTCGATGCGCTCCAGCGCAGCGTCGATAAGCTCCAGTGGAGACACTTTCTTGTTTTTCAGCAGGTCAACCGCCTGTCGAGCGGTCAGTTTCACAAGGTCGTTCACATCAGTCCCTCGGTAACAGGTTGTCAGGCGATGATAAGGTATCAGGTTTTCAGGCGTCAGGAAACGCTCGCGCCGTCACACTGACTCTCTGCCTGACATGAGCGGCGAGATACAAGAATTCAGTCGCCGGCTGCCTCTATGCTGGCTCTTAGGACAGTCTGTCCAAAAAATTCTTCGCGCCCGAGGCCAGCCACGGGCCCCAGGGAATTCCGACGTACCGGACTCCCTTGCTCAGGTAATCATCGACCGTCGAGTCATTGACCAGCATCCCTGCTACCCTGCCCGCATCGACAATCGTCTTGATGCCCCGATCAACCGCCGCCAGAACGTCGGGGTGAGACATCTGCCCAGTCAGGTCCATGCTCTGGGCCAGGTCACCGGGAGCAACGTAGAACGCGTCGATGTGATCGACGGTGACGATCTCCTCCAGGTTGTTGATGGCCACGATATCCTCGATGAGAACGGTGACCAGTGTTTCGTCATTGGCCTTCTGGACGTAGTCCTCCACGCCGTAGCCCTGCCGACCGCCTGCCGCGCCGCGATGCCCGATGGGGCCGTACTTGGATGCGTCCACCACAGCGCGAGCGTCCTCGATGGTGTCCACATGAGGCACCATGATGCCCTGCGCTCCCAGGTCGAAGGTGCGATAGATGACGCCCGGCAGGTTCAGGTTCACCCTGACCACCGACGTCATGCCCCACAGGTCGCAGGCCCGGCTCAAGTCCGAGACGTGCCCGAAATCCACCGGCCCATGCTCGCCCTCGATGAGGATGGAGTCGAACCCGAACTGCCCCAGAAAGTCCACCATATCCGGCGAGTTATGCCCGCCCATCAGCATGGTCGCAACCTCGCCCCGTTGCAGCTTCTTCTTGGTCTTATTCTCTCGCAACTCTGGCATATCATCCACCTCGCATGGGAATTTTTTGTACTCGGAACGGCACGAGTGTAGATGGGAGGGTGGTGTGTGTCAATCGCGGCGTTCGGTATCGGGACCATCGGCATACAGAGTGTCAATTCTCGAAATCTGTTGTCACGCGAGCGCCTGAGAGGAATGACCACATCGCAAGATCACGAAACAGGCGTAGAGTATTCGGATTGTGGGTTTCAGGATTGATGTTATTTCCTGCACAGTCAATGAAAATAGGACTCGTAGCGCAAAGGTTCCGTGTACCCGAGCTTCAGAGCTAGGTCAGTTGACATTTGATTGGCAGCGTCCCAGTTGGGGTAGATGTCTCTGGAGATGCAATCCAAGATCAAGGCGGCGCCTGTGACAGTCGCCAGGCCCTTACGGCGAAAGTCGCGGTGCGTCAGGATGTCAATTTCCAGCATCCCGTTGCCAGGTATGCCGAAAGCCACACATGCAAACTGGCCTTGATACTCAGTTCCGAATGCGATGAATTCCTCGAAAGTATCGGTTTCTGACACTGGATCGTAGCCGTTGTATTTTTCATAGAAGGCGCCAAACTTTCCCGCATCGGCACTTGTGATAGCCTTCAGATAAAAACCTTCGGGTGCCTGCTGAGTCAAATTCTTAAGATATGCACGGTCCCAGGCGTTGGAGAGAAATGCGCAGCGCTCTTGGATTTCTGGCTTTCCACCCCAGGCGTTTTCAAGAGTGGCCTTCCAGGCATCATTGGGCAATATGACGCGATTACCTTTCGGGACTTTCGCGACCATATCATGTGCGACAACGTGTGTTGGGTCGCCTGCGAACATAGAGAAGATGGGATCGGCCAGATGCGCGACTTGCGGCGCGAGATTATTGTCGGTAAATGCGCTACCGAATGTTCCAGCAAGAATGCTGGCAACCATGCCGCGCAGGAACGGATAATTCTCGTACAAGGGCTTGATGACTTGTCTATCGTCAGGCTTTAGTTCGATGATCATGATCACACCGCGAGTTTGGCAATAGTGTTATTGGAGTCACCTCATCCAGAGAAGTATCGGTAAACGAAATCTCCTTCAGTAACTCACAAGTTGGGCAATGATATCATGGGCACGAGTCATTTGAAGATCCAGAGACCAAAGTTCGCTCCTCCGCAAGACTACGCACCCAACCTTACCAGTCACGTGAAGCATCACAAATATGGCGATTTAGCGTGACGAATAACAGCAATTTGTCGCATGGTGAAGGGAACGATTACCAAGACATTTCTCGGGAGTCTGAAATTAGAGGATCGCTTGTAATCATAGGCAGCAGCCAACGAGCAGTGTCTCGCGTTTGATCAGATGATAGTATGGGTCGGGCGCTGAAAGGCATCGAGGCTTAAGAACGCTCTCGGCCCACACCGTAATCTCTATCGAAACCACGAGGACAGGTATGCCCTTCGCAAGCGTAAATGGCACGGATATCTATTACGAGACCCACGGCAGCGGGCCAGCCGTGGTGTTCGCTCATGGGTCTGGAGGGAATCATCTGGCGTGGTGGCAGCAGATGCCGTTCTTCTCGAAGCATTACACGTGCATAATCTTCGACCATCGAAGCTTCGGACTAACCGATGACGAATCCGAGCCCAAGGGTCGCGCCGCCTTCGCGGACGACCTCAAGGGGCTTCTCGACTATCTGGACATCGAGCGAGCGGCCGTGGTCGCGCACTCGATGGGGGGCCGCACCGGAGTGGGCTTCACGCTGAGGAACCCCGGACGAGTCTGGGGCCTGGTCCTGTCGGGGTCGAACGGCGGCTCGGTCAACGACGAGGCGAGACACGTCCGCGACGAGCATCAGAGCCGCGAGCCGGACCGGCCGCCGGGGACGCTCAGAGCACTCTCGCTGGGATTCTCCGAGTCCAACCCGGAGATGGCCTTCCTTTATAGACAATTCATGCGACTCAACCCGAAGCATGAGCCAGACTTCCTGGCCGTGCCGCCCGGATATCGAGGATCAACCCACAAACGTCTCACAGACTCAGAAGTGCCCATCCTGTACATCGTGGGAGATGAGGACGCGCTGATTGCGCCCAAGACCATCGAGATCGCGGCGTCGCTGGTCCCGCAGTCGAGGCTCATCACAATGCAGGGGGCGGGACACTCGGTTTACTATGAGCAGCCCAACGCGTTCAACGACCACGTCCATCAATTCCTGACGGAGGCCATGCCGCCAGACGTCGAGGTGTAGCGTGTGGGGCTCTGCTTGAGCTACAAGGTTATATTGAGGTTGCTATTCTGAGCCGCAGCGAAGAATCTGGTCTCTAGCCAGACAACGCTTGTGTAGTCAACGACGGGATGCTTCACTCCGTTCAGCATGGCGAGGCCTAGCTTTTCGATATAGATGGCAACAGAATATGGATTACTGGTAGGGACGGTTGGATTTGAACCAACGACCTATCGCTTATCAGACGATTACTCTACCACTGAGCTACGTCCCTATGGTGGGGGCGGAGAGGTTCGAACTCCCGACACCGGGCATGTGACACCCGTGTTCTGCCGCTGAACTACGCCCCTATGGTACGCCTGCCTGGACTCGAACCAGGGACATCCGCCTTATGAGAGCGGCGCTCTGACCATCTGAGCTACAGGCGTGTGGTACCCCGACCAGGAGTCGAACCTGGAATAACTGGTTTCTGAGACCAGCGCGTATGCCAATTCCGCCATCGGGGCATGGTGGGCCAGGCAGGGTTCGAACCTGCACTCTTTCGCTTTTGAGGCGAATGCGTCTGCCAATTGCGCCACAGGCCCAGGTTGATTGTAAAATCGTTGTGGGGTGACTGAAGGGAATTGAACCCTTACTTCCAGGGCCACGTCCTGACGTGCTGCCACTACACCACAGTCACCATGATTGTTATTGGCAACCCCGGCCGGACTCGAACCGGCGTCTTCGCCTTGAGACGGCGAGATGCTAGCCGTTACACCACAGGGCCTGGAGTCGCAGAGGGGACTTGAACCCCTGTCGCTGCCTTGGCGGGGCAGCGTGTTCCCAGCTACACTACTGCGACTTGGTGGAGGCGCTCGGGGTTGAACCGAGGCCTGACTCTTTGCAGGAGAGCCGCTCTGCCATTAAGCTACGCCCCCACGAGCGATGATTTGTCACAAGCGCCAGCGCTCCGATTGTTAATGGAAGAGTCGATTCGCGTGACTGGTATTTACTGGAGCCGGCGGGAGGACTCGAACCCCCTACCAGAAGCTTACAAGGCAACTGCTCTACCTGATGAGCCACGCCGGCTTTGGCACGGCCAGTCGGATTTGAACCGACGTCTCCTGCTTGAAGGGCAGGAATCCTGAGCCACTAGACGATGGCCGCATGGCAAGGGACCCAGGACTCGAACCTGGATTGGCGGCTTCAAAGGCCGCTGTCTTTCCTTTAGACGAGTCCCTTCTGAATGGTTGAGGTCGAGACCGAATCACACGACTCACCCCTCGCCATGCTGAGTCGCAACGAAGCATCTGGTCGTGTGTGGAACAACCGTTGTATTATTTCGACCAGATTCTTCGGATGCGTCCTCAGAATGGCGAGGGGGCGTTCGTTTTGGCCTCTCTAAAGCCCCTTGTAGTTGACGATCTGGTGCAGCTTGTGGAGGACACTAACCAGATCCTTCTGGTCCTCCATGACCTGATCGATGTCCTTGTACGCCTCCGGGTGCTCGTCCAGCAAGGCCTTTGAGTTGTTGTGGTTCCAGGCCTTGCCTTCCATCCACCTCTTGAGGGAGTCTGTGGTGAAGGTCCGCTTGGCCTGACCTCTGCTGAACTTCCTGCCGGCGCCGTGAGCTGACGAGTTGTACGAATCGGGATTGCCCTTGCCCTCGACGATGTAACTTGCCGCTCCCATCGAGCCGGGAATCACCCCCAGGTCGCCCTCTCGCGCTCGGATGGCGCCCTTTCGAGTGACCCAGATCTCCTCGCCGTCATGCACTTCCTTGGCGGCGAAGTTGTGGTGGCAGTTAATCCGGTCCACTTCCTCGCCACTGTCGATATACTCGAACACGTCCTTGAGGGCCGCGTCCATCATGACTTCCCTGTTGGCGAGGGCGTACTTCTGCGCCCACAGCATGGCCTCGATGTACTCCTGACCCTCGGAGGTATCCTCCATGAAGTACGCCAGGTCCCTATCCGCGAGCTTGATGCCCTGGGCATCCATCAGCCTGCGCGCCACGCCGATGTGGTGAGTGGCCAGGATGTTGCCCACGCCTCTGGAACCGGAGTGAATGACCACCCAAACCTGATCCTTGACGTTCAGGCACACCTCCAGGAAGTGGTTCCCGGCGCCCAGCGAGCCCAGCTGCCGGACCGCTCGCTTTGTCAGGTCATCCCTGATGCTGTCCAGGTTGGCAGGGGGCGGGTTTTCATCGAAGAACTGCTCGACTCTCGCGTTCCTTCGGGACTTCTTGTGCCCCTGAGCCACGCCCGCCGGAACCGACCTGGAGAACTTGCCGACCAGGGGCTGAAGGTCTTCGGGCAGATCGCTCTTGAGCCGGTCTGTGATCACCGCGATCATTCCGCAGCCGATGTCAACTCCCACCGCGGCGGGGATGATGGCGTCTTTGGTGGGGATTACGCTTCCCACCGTCGCCCCTTTGCCCAGGTGAGCGTCCGCCATGAGGGCGACATCGCCGTGGATCACGGGGCAGGTGGCCAACTTGTGGGCCTGATCTCTGGTCACGTCATCGAGAATGCTGGCCCAGATTTTCACTTTTCCTTCTTGATACATGATTCACCTCTTCTCGGCATCCCCGGAAAGGGAGACCGTGCAGTGGGGGCTGGCGCCGGACCGACGCCCAGCGGGTCAGAGCCTGATGCTCTGCCGCCAGACCACCCCACTGTATCACCGAGCGCTGATAACAGCCCGCCCGGATATTTATCTCTTGTTGAATGAATTGTTCCCATTGGTTTTCGACCTTTCTTGTGCTGGCGTCAGCGGCATCTCACTATCGTGAGTAGTGGTCGCGATTGCTTCCGTCAAAATTCGCCGCTCGTCATGCAGCACTTCGCGAAGCGTTTGCCTGAGTTGCAGGGACAGAGGTCCTTCCGACCCAGTTTCTCTATCAGTTCTTTGTCCCCGTGCACTATGCGCGTTCCGCGCTTGACGTTCGTCTCGGACGGGAAAGCCGTTCCTTCGCTTGCTCATCGGCTCAAAATCGTGACTCTTCGTAGTTATCGCTGAATATATGCATGGCCCACCTCTCAGGTTGATGTGTTGTCAAAATGGCGGAAGGTGAGGGAATCGAACCCACGAAGGCTTTTACACCCCAGCTGTTTTCAAGACAGTTTCCTCGACCAACCGGACACCTTCCGCGTGGCAGTGGGAGTTGGAGTTGAACCAACGCCTTCTGGGTCAGGGCCAGACGTCCTGCCGCTGGACCATCCCACTGCGATATTGAGGGCTGGAATGAACATTCAAGTCGCCATGCTGAATCCGCAGATGAAGCATCTGGTCGCGCACATGGCGATGTTTGCCTGCTGACACCAGATTCTTCGCTCCGGCTCAGAATGACGAATCAGTTGATAGCTGAAATCTCTATTTCAAATATGGAGGAAAGGGCGGGATTCGAACCCGCGGACCCGGGGGTGGGCCACCTGGTTAGCAACCAGGCGCTTTAAGCCTCTCAGCCACCTTTCCTTGATGGCGGCGCAGACGGGACTCGAACCCGCGGTCACCTGCTCGACAGGCAGGCGCATTTGCCGCTATGCTACTACGCCATTTTGGCACCAGGGGCAGGGCTCGAACCTGCAACCCTTCGCGTAACAGGCGATCGCTCTACCAGTTGAGCTACCCTGGTGCGTGGTACCCCCGGCAGGACTCGAACCTGCGCTCATAGGCTTAAAAGGCCTCTGCTCTGCCGCTGAGCTACGGAGGTATGGAATTTTGCGATCTAGTTCTCGATGACTGGATCAACTCGATCATTCAGTTCGTCAATCTCC
>JASLRP010000514.1 GCA_030743915.1 SAR202 cluster bacterium
CTGAAGACCAGGACTTTCTGGTTCATTTCAGTGGCTCACGGGTGCGCGCTTCTGGTGGTGTCGTCTTTGATGGTGCATCTGATACCCCACATAGTTGACCGTCTGGGGTACTCTGTGGCGACTGCGGGCACGGTGGTCACACTGATGACGGGCGCCATGATATTCAGCCAGGTTTTCGGCGGCGCGATTGGTGACAAAATAAACAAACGGGTCGGCCTTACGGCCTGTCTGCTGGGACACTCGGTCGCGCTGTTCGGGCTGGCGTTCGCCACAACCATCTGGCAAGTGGCGATCTTTGCAACTCTGCACGGTGTTTCCTGGGGCGCGCGCACGCCTATGGTTATGTCCATAAGAGCAGAATACTTTGGCCGCTCCAACTTTGCCACCATCATGGGTTTTTCTTCCTTCATTATGATGATCGGAATGATGGTTGGCCCGCTGATCGCAGGCAACCTGGCAGACCGATTGGGAGATTACAGGGTGCCGTTCTCGATTCTCGCCACAGGCGCAGGTCTCGGGTCGCTGCTGTTCCTGATGGCAACTCGACCGCCTGTGCCGGCTCGCATCCAACGCCTGAAGTCTCACAACGGGCGGATGTGAGGCCGTCGGTAGGTCTCAAGGTCCAGCCCTGGGCGAGATGGCGCCGCCAAGTCGATATATCATCTTGACTGGAGTATCATCTGCCTGCGCCTCGTGGCGCAATTGCTGAACCGTAGGAGAGTCGTTTTGGGTCGTTATCGTCTGGGAGTGGATGTGGGTGGCACGTTCACCGATCTTGTTTTGTTCGATGAAACGACCCAGGAGCTATCGGTCCACAAACTCCCGAACACTCCCGATGATCGGGCGCAGAGTATCGTCACGGGAGTATCTGACCTTCTCTCCAGACAGGGCGTAACTCCAGAGGAACTGGCGTACTTCGCCCAGGGCAGCACCGTCGCCATCAACACCATGCTGGAGGGCAAAACAGCCCGCGTGGGCGTGATCACGACTCAGGGTTTCCGAGACCTGCTGGAGTTGAGACGTCAGCGTCGGCCTTCGCTTTACGACCTGTTCTTCCAGTTGCCGCCTTTGCTGGTCCCGCGCCATCTCCGTGTGGAGGTCCCCGAACGGGTCAACGCTCAGGGCGACGCGCTGATTCCGTTGGACGAGAACAGCGTCCGTGAAGCGTTGGAATGGCTGGCACGATCAGGCGTTGAAGCCGTAGCTGTGTGCTTTCTGTTCAGCTTTCTGAATCCAGAGCACGAGTTGCGTGTCGCCCAGATTGCCTCGGAAGCTTTCCCAGACCTTCCCGTCTGGCTGTCTCACCAGGTCCTGCCAGAGTTCCGAGAGTTCGAGCGTCTTGGCACGACTGTGGGCAACGCGGCGCTGGGGCCGGTGATCGAAGGATATCTGGGCAGTCTCGGCCAGCGATTGGCGGAGATCGGAATCCGGCGGCCTCCGTACATCATGCAGTCCAACGGCGGAATCGTGTCTCCTCAAAGCGCCATCGAGCGTCCCGTCAACACACTGTTCTCAGGCCCCAGCGTCGGCGTTGTCGGAGGGCTGCACGTGGCCCGGCAGACCGGCGCCGAGAACGCCATCACCCTGGATATGGGCGGGACAAGCACCGACGTCTGCCTGATCGCAGGCGGGGCAATCTCGATGGTGTACGAAAAGGAGATAGCCGGAACGCCGATTCGGACTCCGATGGTGGACGTCAACTCGGTGGGGGCCGGAGGAGGGAGCATCGCGTGGGTCGATGCGGGAGGACGCATCAAGGTCGGCCCTCGGAGCGCCGGAGCGAACCCCGGTCCCGCCTGCTACGGTCAGGGAGGAGACCAGCCCACGGTCACCGACGCCAACGTGGCGCTGGGCAGGCTGAGTCCGCGCGAACTTCTGGCCGGGCGCATGGCCATATATCCTGAGTTGGCCGTCGAGGCTATCCGACGTCACGTCGCCGAACCGTTGGGACTCGACGTCATGGAGGCCGCGTCGGGAATCATCCAGATCGTCAACACCAACATGATGCTGGCCACCAGGACCGTGTCGGTGCAGCGCGGGCACGACCCTCGCGAGTTCACGATGGTGGCCTTCGGAGGGGCAGGCCCTCTGCACGCCTCGGTTGTGGCCCGTGAACTGGGCATTCCCAGCGTCGTGGTCCCGACAACTCCAGGCATCCTGTGCGCCCTGGGATTGCTGGCCACTGACATGCGCACAGACTACGTGCAGGCGTTCATAGAGCCACTGCCTTCAGTGAATCTGGAGGACGTGAACGACACGCTGCGGGACCTGAACGACCGGGCATGGCAATGGCTCAGGACCGAGCAGACCGATGTGGAGGGATGTGTGGTCTCGCTGTCGGCGGACATGAGGTATGTCGGACAGAACTACGAGCTTCCGGTGGACGCGCCGCCCGCCCCCTGGACCGAGGCGAGTCTTCAGACGCTTCGAGACCGATTCCATCAGGCGCACCAACAGGCATACGGATACCATGATGACCAGTCCACGGCGCAGCTCGTGAACCTGCGAGCCACCGCGCTGGCTCCCATGCCTCCATTGCCCGCGCAGGCGCAATCCCCAGGCCGCGACCCAGACCTGACGCCCTCTGAGGTTCGAGACGTGTGGTGGAACGGCGGTTTCGTCTCGACAGCCGTATATCAACGCTCACGCCTGCCCATCGGCGGCGCGATAGAAGGCCCAGCCGTTATAGAGCAGATGGACTCAACGACTCTGATTGCCCCCGGCGAGCAGGCAGAGGTCGATGGGCACGGCAATCTCATAATACAACTCGGGGATTGAGCGCATGAATCATCAAGCACACACGCCTGACCCCATCACCACCGAGGTCATTGGCAGCAATCTGCTGGCAGCGGCTGAGGAGATGGGCGAAGCTCTGGTGAGGGCATCGTACTCCACCAATATCAAGGAGCGCAGGGACTGCTCCACCTCGATTCTGGACGTGCAAGGCAACACCATCGCTCAGGCATCTCACATCCCTATGCACATGGGGTCGATGCTGGGTCTTGTGGACGCGATCCTCAAGAAATATCCGCTGAGCGACATCCAGCCCGGTGACGTATTTATCGCTAACGACCCGTACTCCGGTGGAGGCTCTCACCTTCCGGACATAACCGTGGCGGCCCCGTTCATTGTGGACGGCGAGGTGATCGCTTTCGTGGCGAACGTGGCGCATCATGGCGAGGTCGGCGGCTCAAACTCCGGGCCGCTGGACATCTATTCAGAGGGCATTCGGATACCGCTGGTGCGTCTCCATCAAGCTGGAGAGCCAAATCAGGATATCCTCGACTTTCTGCTTATCAACTGCCGGCTCCCGGATGAGCGTCGGGCAGACCTCCGGGCGCAGGCGGCATCCCTGGATATGGGCCTCCAACGGATGGAGGAACTGACCGCTCGGTACGGTATCGAGACTCTGCTGGCTTGCCTGAATCGCCTGGATGAGCAGGCAGAGACTCAGGCCCGCAGAGGTATTGAGTCCATTCCTCAAGGGACGTACGGCTTCACCGACTACATGGACGGCGACGGCGTCGATCCCGACCCCATCACTGTGTCCGTGAAACTCACAGTGGGGGACGGTGAGATAACGTGCGACTTCAGCGGCTCCTCGCCTCAGGTCCGTGGCCCCATCAACCTACCTTATTACGCCACGATGGCCTCGGTTTATTACGCCATCAAGGCCGTGGTCGATCCTACACTGCCCGCAAACTCAGGATTCTATCGGACCATCCGGGTGCTGGCCCCAGAGGGGAGCATCGTCAACTGCCTGCCGCCCGCTCCGTGCATCTTCCGCTCGGACACCGCCCAGCGAGTGGTTGAAGTTGTGCTGGGCGCGCTGGCTCAACCGATACCCGATAGAGTGTCCGCCGCCAGCAACGGAGCGGTCAGCGGCGTCTATTTCCTGGGCCAGAAATCAGATAACGGATACTATGCCTACATCGAAACGCTGGGAGGCGGAATGGGGGCCAGCGCTCACGGCGACGGGGCCGATGGCGTGCAGGTCCACACCACCAACACCTCCAACCTTCCGGTGGAAGCCTTGGAATTAGAGTACCCCATGCTGGTTGACCGATACGAGTTGGCCTCAGACTCGGGCGGTCCCGGCAAGAATCGAGGTGGTCTGGGCATTATCCGACAGTACCGGATGCTGATCGGAGGGACCCAGGTGCGCACAAAGGGAGACCGAGACCGCACCGCGCCGTGGGGCCTTGCGGGAGGACGAGACGGCGGCCTCAGCAGTGTGACTCGCGGCGTCGATACCCCACAGCCTGAGGAGCTTGGAGCCAAAGCGTACGATATCATTCTCGACGCCGGAGAAACCCTGGAGATCGTGACACCCGGCGCCGGCGGCTACGGCCCTCCCAAAGAGCGGGACCGAGAGTCCGTTCTTCGAGATGTCCAGGAAGGCAAGGTGTCTCCTGAGGTGGCGGTGGATGTGTACGGGCTGACTCCAGAGGAGGTTGCGAAGGTGGACGTGTATGATCCAACCAGCCGCGATCGTGGACACCCGAAGTGATCACCGGATATAGGACCTCGCGATGCTGAGCGAAGTCGAAGCATCTGGTCGCGAGCATGCCAACCGCTGTTTCACAGACGACCAGATCCTTCGCCGCGACTCAGGATGGCACGATCCGATAGCTGATAGCTCGAAAGGCCGCCACAGACGTGACAGAACTGCCACCAGAACTTAAAAAAGGTCGCAACCAGCTTGCGGCAGTCATCGTCATTGGGCACGCGATCAAGCACATCTACATGGGCGGGTTGCAGGCGGTGCTTCTGCCTGAAATCAAGATAGGCCTGAGCCTCAGCGCGACCCAGCTAGGCGCAGTGGCCTCATCGCGGCAGGCGATGGGGTGGATATCCACGATGGGCGCAGGATATCTGGGAGACCGTTACCCTGAGCGCTCATCGTTGATTCTGGGCATATCGCTGGCGTTGATGGGCGTCTCCTACTTTCTGGCCGGTGTCGCATCGACCTTCTGGGCAATGCTCGCGGCGATGCTGTTGGTTGGGGTTGGGCCGTCGTTGTTCCATCCTCCGGCTCTGGGAGTGTTGGCGAGACGATTTCCAGACGCTCGCGGACTCGCCGCCTCCCTGCACGGCACGGGCGGGACTATCGGCGAAATGCTGGGGCCGCTGACGGCGGCCGGCCTTCTGGTCTGGCTGACATGGAGCGGGATTCTTCAGATCAGCATGTTCCCCGCCATCTTTGCGGGAATCCTGGTATGGAGGCTGGTGAAGAGCCTTCCGGGAACATCGTCAGAGTCTGACTCCTTTCGAGCCTATATAGGAATGCTTTTCGGACTGCTGAAGCGGCGGCCCCTGTTGCTACTGGTTCTTGCGACGGCCCTGCGGTCGATAGGCCAGAATGGGGCCATCGTGTTCCTTCCCATCTATCTGAGGGAGGACCTGGAGTTCTCGCCGACGCGCGTTGCGGTCTATCTATCCCTCACTCAAGTGGTGGGAATCGGCTCTCAACCGGCGATGGGATATCTCTCGGACATCTTCGGACGCAAGACCATTCTCATACCGGCGACGGTGGC